>WGCT01000247.1 GCA_015493625.1 Draconibacterium sp.
CCGATATACATCAGGATTATGCTCGTTGTTTTTGCCCTTAACTTCATCGAAAAACATTGTAGAAACCTGTTACAACACAGTTTTTCGCTTCGCTATGAACAAAAATAACTTCGCCTAATTTTCCGAAAACCTATCTGAATTGAGTATAGTTGAAAATATCGGTGCTGAAAGTTACAGATTAATACATCGAATATCAACCAAATTTAAAATTTTTGAAACATATATGGTTTTTGGGAATAAATCATCTGTTTGAAAAATACATTATTTACTTTTGTGACTAAAGTCACACAGATAAAAAGTGTGTGGTAAACAAATAACTATTAAACTAAGATTAAAAATGATCAAGATTAAGTCTTTCGACGAGTTGCAAAAAATAAAAGCCAAAGTAATTAACGATTCGGGGGAAGCAAATAACCCGAACTCACTTATAAAAATAAAGGTTGGTATGGCAACTTGTGGTATTGCTTCGGGGGCAGGCGAAATAATGCAGGTTTTAGTTGAGGAGTGCGAACGTCAGGCAATTGATGTAACCATTAAACAGACAGGCTGTTTGGGGTATTGTTATGCCGAGCCAATGGTTGAAGTTCAAATTCCCGGTGCCGAGTCGGTGGTTTTTGGCTATGTCGACAAAAACAGAGCTCTTGAAATTATCGATAAATTTATTCTCCAACGTAAACAAATCGAGGGAGTTATCCCTGTCTCATTTAAAACCATTAACGAACTAAATTAACAACTGCTATGACCGTTTTTAAAAAACAGGTGCGAATTGCCTTACGAAACTGCGGAGTTATCGACCCCGAGCAAATTGAAGATGCAATAGCTTGCGATGCCTATTTTGCACTGGGAAAATGTTTAACAACGTATTCTCCCGATGAGGTAATTTCTGAAATAAAAACTTCGGGACTGCGTGGTCGTGGTGGAGGTGGCTTTCCCACCGGATTGAAATGGGAGATAACAAAAAATGTTGAAAGCGACCAAAAATATGTGGTGTGCAATGCCGATGAAGGCGATCCCGGAGCATTTATGGATCGCTCGATATTAGAGGGCGACCCGCATTCGGTACTCGAAGCAATGGCAATTTGCGGATATTGTATTGGAGCCAACACCGGGTTAATTTATATTCGAGCCGAATATCCGCTGGCAATTCAACGATTAAAAATTGCCATAAAACAGGCCGAAGAATATGGGCTGCTTGGCGACAATATTTTAGGAAGTGGCTTTGATTTTAAAATTGAAATGCGTTACGGTGCCGGTGCTTTTGTTTGTGGCGAAGAGACGGCACTCATTCATTCTATGGAGGGGTTGCGGGGCGAACCCACAGTAAAACCTCCGTTCCCGTCGGTTTCGGGATATTTGGGAAAACCAACCAATGTAAATAATGTGGAAACCTTTGCAAATATTCCGGTTATTATTAATAAAGGTGCAAAATGGTTTAGTCGTATTGGTACCGAAAAATCGAAAGGAACAAAGGTTTTTGCTCTGGCCGGAAAAATAAATAATGTGGGTTTAATTGAAGTGCCTATGGGAACCACTTTGCGCGAAGTAGTGTACGAAATTGGCGGAGGAATTGTGAATGGGAAGAAGTTTAAATCGGTGCAAACGGGCGGCCCGTCGGGAGGATGTTTGACTAAAGATTTTTTAGATACACCAATTGATTACGACAATCTTGTGGCAGCCGGTTCAATGATGGGGTCGGGTGGAATGATTGTAATGGACGAAGACGATTGTATGGTTTCCATTGCAAAGTTTTATCTCGAGTTTACCCTCGAAGAGTCGTGTGGGAAATGTAACCCGTGCCGGATTGGGAACAAGCGACTTCACGAAATTTTAACAAAAATTACCGAAGGAAACGGTACGGTTGAAGATATTGAGCGGCTAAAAGTATTAAGCGATGTAATAAAAGATACTTCGCTTTGCGGGCTGGGACAGTCGTCGCCAAACCCGGTTCTTTCTACTATTGCAAATTTCGAAGACGAATATATGGCTCATGTGAAAGAGGAAAAATGTCCGGCAGGACAGTGTAAATCGCTACTTCGGTACGATATTGTTGAAGACCTTTGTACCGGTTGTACGCTCTGTTTCAGAAATTGCCCGGTAGGGGCAATTACCGGCGAACGGCGGTTGCCGCATTTTATCGACCAGTCGCTCTGTATTAAGTGTGGTGTCTGTTTCGAGAAATGTAAATTCGATGCAATTACTTTAACCTAACCCGAAAAGATTATAATTATGGATACAATAAATCTTACCATCGACAATAAAACAATAGTGGTTAACAAAGGAACTTCTATTTTGGAAGCGGCAGCCGAAGTTGGAATTGAAATACCAACATTGTGCCATATGAAACTTCACGATTTAAATATTGAAAACAAACCGGGAGGGTGTCGTATTTGCGTTGTAGAAGTTGAGGGGCGGCGTAATTTAGCACCCGCTTGTTGCACCGATGCTCACGACGGAATGGAAATAAGCACCCACTCGCTGAGGGTGGTAAATGCACGGCGTACGGTAATGGAGTTAATTCTTTCCGACCACCCTTTTGAGTGTTTAATTTGTGCCAAATCGGGAAATTGCGATTTACAGGATATGGCGCACCAATTGGGAATTCGTGAAGTTCATTATAAAGGCGAACAGTCGCACTACCGTGCAGATACATCGCCGGCCATTATTCGCGAAATTGATAAATGTATTATGTGCCGACGATGCGAAACCATGTGTAACGATGTGCAAACTGTTGGTGTTCTATCGGCTATAAACAGGGGGTTTAATTCGGTGGTTTCACCTGCTTTCGAGATGAACCTCGACCATTCGGAATGTACCTACTGCGGGCAGTGCGTGGCTGTTTGTCCAACGGGTGCATTAACCGAGGTCGATGAAACGGGAAAGGTAATTCGAGCTTTGGCCGACTCCACAAAAACAGTTGTTGTGCAAACGGCACCGGCAGTTCGTGCTGCTTTGGGCGAAGAATTTGGCCTCGAACCCGGAACTTTGGTTACCGGAAAATTGGTGGCTGCCCTTCGGCGTTTAGGATTTAATTATGTTTTTGATACCGATTTTGCTGCCGACCTTACAATTATGGAGGAGGGGACAGAATTACTAAACCGATTGAACCGGTTTTTGTCGGGCGATAAAGATGTGAAACTGCCCATATTAACATCGTGCTGTCCGGCGTGGGTGAAATTTTTCGAACATCAGTTTCCCGATATGAAAGACATTCCATCGACAGCACGTTCGCCAATGCAGATGTTTGGAGCCATTGCAAAAACTTATTTTGCCGAAAAATTAGCCGTAAAACGCGAAGATTTGGTGGTGGTTTCGATTATGCCTTGTGTGGCTAAAAAATACGAGCGGGGACGCGACGAGTTTAAAGTGAACGGCAATCCCGATGTTGACCATGTAATTACAACACGCGAATTGGCTGCACTGATAAAATTATCGAACATCGATTTTAATGCTTTACCCAACGAAGAGTTCGATAACCCGTTGGGAGAATCGTCGGGGGCCGGAGTAATTTTTGGGACAACCGGTGGTGTTATCGAAGCAGCTGTTCGCACTGCTTACGAAATTCAAACTAAAAAAGAGTTACCCCGTTTAGACTTCGACGAGCTACGTGGAATGGAGGGAATTCGCGAAGCCACAATCGATTTCGACGGTCTACCCATAAAAATTGGAATAGCTCACGGACTGGGAAATGCACGCAAATTATTGGAAGATATTCAGGCAGGGAAAAGCGAGTTTCACGCTATTGAAATTATGAGTTGCCCGGGAGGTTGCATTGGTGGCGGTGGCCAGCCGTATCATCACGGCGATGCATCGATATTAAAAAAGCGCCAAATGGCAATTTATCGCGAAGACAGTAACAAGGCAATTCGTAAATCGCACGAAAATCCGTATATCATAAATCTTTATAAAGAGTTTTTGGGAGAACCAATGAGCGAAAAAGCTCACCACTTATTGCATACCCAATATTTCGACAGAACTGAAAAAGTAAAAATTTAAGATTATGCCAGAGATAAAATTATCGGAAAATACGATTCAACTCATAAAGAATATTTGTGCTGAGTTTGAAAATAAAGAGAACGAGCTGATAAATGTGTTGCATCGGGTGCAGGGCAAATTGGGATATTTACCTGCCGAAGTTCAGGAGGTAATTGCAAAAGAACTGAATATTGGTGTGGCAAGAGTTTACGGTGTAGTTACTTTTTACAGCTTTTTTACAATGATTCCACAGGGCGAATCCCCCATCTCAATTTGTATGGGAACAGCTTGTTATGTACGTGGTGCCGAGCAGGTACTTGCCGAATTTAAACGCCAGCTAAATGTCGATGTTGGCGAATCGACCAACGATGGTAAATTTTCTATTAACTGTCTGCGTTGCGTTGGTGCTTGTGGTTTGGCACCGGTAGTAACAGTTGGAGGTAAAGTGTTTGGACGCGTGGCTCCATCGCAAGTAAAAGAGATTATTGCAGAGTATACTCAATCAAATTCAGCCGATGAGGCAAAGTCGGCATAAATGGTCTTGTAGAAGTTGTCGGCGCTGTAATTGATGAGTTGGTTCAGTGTTTTCTATAACTCTTTTACACTTATTAAAAACTTTAAATGTACTTAACTTATTTGGTTTGAGTATACTAGTAGTGTTGGTTCGAGATTAAGGACTCAAAGATATTTTTGATGAAATGATATACTGTGATATGTGAAATTACTCAGAAATAGTGATATTTTGTATGTAACTCATTATATGTATTTTATAAAATCAAAATATTTTGAGTCTGGTCATTTTATGGCCTAATATTTTCATGTTGGGTTAACATTTAAAGCACAATTATTCTATTCTGTATAGACAACTCTGTTTAATTGATTAGCACATATTAGAATTTGAGTTAATTTAGTAAACTGTTCTATTGGGGGCTACGTAAAATGTAATCCCTTATTAATTATATAGCATAAATAATCTTCTTTAGCGGCATATTAAAAGGTATCCAAATAATTTGCCTTTAATTGAAACAAATCTTCAACTATTCTGTTTATAGAATATATACAAAGAGATATGCGATTATTTATTATCACCTTACTGGTGTCAATTTCAACCCTAACAATTAATGCACAGGAGTGGCAAACCGATATTGAGAAAGCGAAGGAACTAGCCTCCGCAAAAGATTGTAATATTGTATTGGTATTTCAGGGAACCGACTGGTGTGCTCCATGCATTAAGTTGGAGAATGAGATTTGGAAATCTGACGAGTTTAAAGAGTATGCAAAAGAGCATTTCGTACTGCTCAAAGCAGAGTTTCCCAGAAAGAGAAAGAATAAGCTTTCGAAAGAGCAACAGGCAAAAAATAATTCGCTTGCCGAAAAATATAATACACAGGGCTATTTCCCCTTTGTTGTGGTACTAGATAGAGAGGGGAATGTTTTAGGAACAACCGGATATAAAAAAGTTACTCCTAAAGAGTACATTAATATTCTTACATCTTTTTAATCCTGATTAAATGTTAAAGTTTTTGCTTCTATTTACAGTTGTATTCTCAATTTCTGAAATGAATGCACAGAATATTTTTCATCAAAAACTAAAGTTGATGGGAAGCAGATTTGATATTTACGTTGTTGCCCCCGACTCCTTAACGGCCAATAAAAATATTGAAACAGCCGTAATGGAGATTTCTAGGATAGAGAAGATTATTTCATCATGGGATCAAAACTCCGAAACTTCCTTAATAAATAGTAATGCAGGAGTTAAGCCTGTTAAGGTTAGCAGTGAGCTTTTTGACCTTATTAAAAGGTCAATCGCAATTTCTAAACTTACCGATGGTGCATTTGACATCACCTATGCTTCGATGGATAGAATATGGCGATTTGACGGAACTATGAAAGAGTTTCCCTCAGAAGATGAGATTCAAAAATCGGTTGCTAAAGTGGGCTATAAAAATATTATTTTAAACACAGACAAGGGAACTGTATTTCTGCCCATTAAAGGGATGAAGATTGGGTTTGGTGCGATTGGCAAAGGATACTCTGCCGACAAGGCAAAAGCTCTTCTGATTTCAAAAGGGGTGGAAGCAGGTATTATCAATGCTTCAGGCGACATGAACACATGGGGCAAAAAGCCTGATGGTGAGGAGTGGAAAGTAGCAATTACCAACCCTCTAAATAAAAACAGAGCGTTTGCACTGCTGCCTATTACTGATGGGGCGGTTGTTACATCCGGTAATTACGAGAAGTACGTTGTTTTTAACGGCATTCGCTATTCACACATAATTGACCCCCGAACAGGCTATCCTGCAACCGGAATTATCAGTGCTACAGTTTTTGCACCAAGTGCCGAGCTGGCTGATGCTTTGGCGACTTCAATATTTGTAATGGGAACAGAGGTGGGAATAGACAGAATTAATCAACTGCCAAAAATTGAGTGTATAATTATAGAC
>WGCT01000248.1 GCA_015493625.1 Draconibacterium sp.
CCCCTTTTCAAGAATTGTTTCCAATAAGTTTAAATACTGCCTCATTTTTATACAGGTTTAAATAATTCATTTCGAAATATCCTGCGAGGAAAACTTCGAAATACAAAACTAATTAAATGGTTTTTTAAACATATTAATTCCAAAAATAAATATTCACAAACAGTTACATGTTGTTAACGACAGTGTGAATTTTTTAAAGAAACACATATCGAGATTGTATTTTATTTAACCAATACTTCGTTAAATTTTTGTTTCTCGCAAAGTCGCAAGAATCTAATATTCAGTAAATTACAACATTTGCCTCGTGCCCTGTAATTCTCTGTTTATGAAATATTTATAAAAATGCACCGAACCATTAATTTAACCAGAGGAAAAGAGATTAAAGTTATTTACGATTACGGGTTTATTTTACTGCCACATTTTTTACAATAAACGGCATCGTCGTCGTGCGATTCGTACAGGCAATTCGGACAAACCTGTGTGTTGCTTTTGGGGTTTGTTTTTATAATTTCGGCTGTAACAATTCCGGTAGGAACGGCAATAATTGCATATCCTGTAATCATAAGTACACTGGCCAGAAACTGCCCAAGTGGAGTAATTGGGCTAATATCGCCATAACCAACAGTTGTTAACGTAACAATTGCCCAGTAAATACTCCGCGGAATACTTGTGAAACCACCTGCATCGCCTTCAACCAAATACATGAGCGTGCCCACAAGTATTACAATTATCGACACAAAAAATATAAAAACACTAATTTTTGCTCTGCTGCTCCACAATGCGCGGGCCAGTGTGCTTCCCGCTTGCGTATAGCGTGTAAGTTTTAATATTCTGAAAACACGAAGGAGACGCAATACCCTGATTATCATTAAGCTGTGTGAGCCAACAATTACAAGGCTCAAATAAGTCGGCAGAACCGCGAGGAAGTCGATAATACCGTAAAAACTAAAAATATAGCGCAACGGTTTATTTATAATTGCAATTCGCAAAAAGTATTCGAGGGTAAAAACAATTGTAATTACCCATTCCGAGATTTTTAAAAGCTCCCGGTAATTCTCGCGTACCGACTGAACACTTTCGAGCATTACCAACGCGATACTCAGCAAAATAACAGCCAAAAGAACAATGTCAAAAAGCTTCCCTTTCCATGTATCGGCTTCAAAAATTATTTCGTAAAGTTCCTCTTTTATTCGTTTCATACCGATTCAAATATACTCAATTCGAATAAGAAGCCGTGCAAATACTAAAAAAAGCCTTTCGTTAAACAACAAAAGGCTTTTTAAAATGAATAGTTTTAAACTTAATTTACAAAACACTTTCAACCTCCTCGAGAGGTAATCCAAATGCGTCGGCAACACCTTTGTAAACTACTTTCCCGTCGACAACATTTAACCCTTTGCGCAGGGGTTCACTGTCGACACAAGCCTGTTTCCACCCTTTTTCGGCAATTTGAATGGCATACGGAAGTGTAGCGTTGGTAAGCGCAATAGTTGATGTACGTGGCACTGCACCCGGCATATTTGCCACACAATACTGAATTACATCGTCAATCACAAAAGTCGGGTTGGTGTGTGTGGTTGCTTTTGTGGTTTCGAAACAACCTCCCTGATCAACAGCAACGTCAACCATTACCGTTCCAGCCCGCATTGTTTTCAGCATATCGCGGGTTACAAGGTGTGGTGCTTTCGCTCCGGGAATAAGTACTGCGCCAATAATTAAATCGTGCGTTTGTACCATCTCGCGAATATTGTAATCGTTACTCATCATTGTTTTTACGTTGGCCGGCATAATATCGTCTAAGTAACGCAAACGCGGCAGCGAAATATCCATAATCGTAACATCGGCACCCAGACCGGCAGCCATTTTCGCCGCTTCGGTTCCAACAATTCCACCTCCCAAAACCAACACCTTTGCCGGAGGAACTCCGGGAACACCTCCCAAAAGAACACCGTAACCGCCATACGTTTTTTCAAGATATTTTGCCCCTTCCTGAATCGACATACGACCTGCAACTTCGCTCATTGGAATTAAAAGTGGCAACGAACGATCGTCTAATTCAACTGTTTCGTAGGCAAGGCAAACCGATTTATTTTCAATCATTGCATTGGTTAATGCTTCACCCGATGCAAAATGAAAATAGGTATACAATATTTGCCCCTCTTTAATTAGTTTATATTCCGGTTCAATGGGCTCTTTTACCTTAATAATCATCTCGGCAATGGCATACACATCTTCAATGGTTGGTAACATTTTTGCTCCAGCAGCAACATAATCTTCATTGTGGAAACCACTTCCGTTTCCGCCATTTTCCTGAACATAAACTTCGTGTCCGCGTTTTACCAGTTCGGCAGCTCCTGCCGGAGTAAGGGCAATGCGGTTTTCGTTATTCTTAATCTCTTTTGGTACTCCGATAATCATTTTATTCTGATTTTAATATGTTATTTAACGACAAAAGTAAACTTGTAAAAGCAGCAAAAATATGACAATTACGCATATTTTTGCAATCAATCGATGCTTTTTATCGACTGGAAATTAACGATTTACAAATTGGAAGTTAACTTTTCAATAACATTTCAAACTGAAAAAAATAATATGCTATCAATTTCAATTTGATACTTCTATCTTTGCTTTGTTAAAAGAAAAATTAAAATATGCCTGCAGTATCAAATAGGGGACGAATAATGCCCAACTCGCCAATCAGGAAATTGGGACCATTAGCCGACGAAGCAAAAGCAAATGGACGAAAAGTTTATCATCTGAATATAGGCCAGCCCGATTTGCCCACTCCACCCGAGGCGTTAAAAGCGATACAGAATATCGACCGCTCGATTTTAGAGTATTCGCCCAGCGAAGGAATACGTTCGTTCCGTGAGAAGTTGGCAAAGTACTACCACAAATTTAATATCGATGTTACTGCCGATAACATTATAATTACCACCGGAGGAAGCGAAGCGGTTACTTTTGCTTTTATGAGCTGCCTCGACCCGGGCGACGAAATTATTGTACCCGAGCCGGCTTATGCCAACTACGAAGCATTTGCCATTGTTGCCGGGGCAAAAATTAAATCGATTGCTGCCGATATTGAAGAGGGATTTGCTCTGCCCCCAATTGAGGAATTTGAGAAATTGATTACCCCGAGAACCAAGGGGATTTTGATTTGTAACCCCAATAACCCCACTGGATATTTATACACACAGGAGGAGATGAATAAAATTCGCGACCTCGTTAAAAAATACGATTTGTATCTTTTTTCCGACGAAGTGTACCGCGAGTTTTGTTACACCGGCGCACCTTATATTTCGGCTTTTCATCTCGAAGGAATCGAGCAAAATGTGGTACTTATTGATTCGGTTTCGAAACGATACAGTGAGTGTGGGTTGAGAATTGGCGCACTGATAACGAAAAACAGTGAGGTGAAAAAGAATGTAATGAAATTTTGCCAGGCACGTTTAAGTGCGCCGTTAATTGGGCAAATTGCTGCCGAGGCGTCGTTAGATGCTAACGATAATTATATGCTGAACAATTATAACGAATATGTAAATCGCCGGAAGTTTTTAATCGACGGGCTAAACCGAATAGAGGGGGTTTATTCACCAATTCCGATGGGTGCATTTTATACCGTTGCCCGCTTGCCGGTCGATAATGCCGACAAATTTTGTGCTTGGCTGCTTTCCGATTTCGAATACGAAAACCAAACCCTGTTTCTGGCTCCGGCATCGGGTTTTTATACTGTCCCCAACCGCGGAACCGATGAAGTACGAATTGCCTACGTACTAAAAAAAGAAGATTTAGCCGTTTGTTTAAAAATATTAAAAGAGGCCCTGAAAGTTTACCCGGGAAGCAAAGTACGAAAAGTTGTTGGTGCCGTTGCCGGAGAGTAACGCAGTATTAAATAGTGCACCTGGCTGCTTATCACGTGTTGAGTTGTTTTTCAGCAGGCCCTAAATAATGCAATACCAATATCAGAGAATTTACTAACTGAATTCAGACAAAAAAATAATAACCGACAGGTAAAATAACAAATTTTATTTTTCCGGTTCGGCATCGAAACGTTCAATAAAGTCGGTAGTAAGAACACGAAATTCGGTACGCCGGTTTATGGCCCGGGCAATTTCTTGTTGTTCGGGTGTAAGTTTCAAAATAAACTCTTCGGTAAGAATATCGTTTTTCTTTAAGAAATC
>WGCT01000249.1 GCA_015493625.1 Draconibacterium sp.
ATATTTGTCCAATAAATTATTAAACTAATAGTATGTATTATGAATAAAATAGAATACATTATAAAAAGCAAAGAAACTGAGACATTAAAGTTTCGTCCGAGTAATGAATTTTATTCCAAATTAGGAATAAACAAGAAACGTTTCTGGCAATTGGTACGAAATGACAAACCTGCAACAATTGACGAATTAAAGAAGATTGCCAATTTGTTTGAAGTTGATATAACCGAACTTATCTAAAACACAAAAAAAGGGGGTGCGTTTCTGTCCTTTTAAATGCAAGACAAAAGAAAAACCTTTGCTGTACAAATTTTAATACAAAAGAAAAATGAAAGACAAAATTGAAATTCCTGAGAAATTAATTAAAGACAAAAATTTCACTGTAAGGTTTAGCACCCCTGAAAGAGAAAGGCTTGATGAATTTTGCGCCCGGAAAAAAACAACGTTGGCCGAATTAATTCGGTTTAGCCTTAAAACGGTAATGGAAAGAGCGAAATAACCCAACAAATCTAAAAAGTTATGGAGAAAGAGATCGTTTACATTACATCGAAAAGGGAGTTAAAAGAATCGATTCGCGAAGTACTCGCAGAGGAGTCGGGAAAGAACCACCAGCCCGATTTTGAAAAAGAGAAACTTACCCGAAGCGAAGCCGCAAAACTCGCCGGGGTTTCACTGCCAACGTTAACAAAAATGATTAAAAAAGGAATGTTCCCCCTGCACGGCATGGGGCGGAAACAGTTTTTGCTGCGTAGCGAAATTATTGCCGGATTAAGGAAAAACATTACAGAATAACCAATTTAAAAAACAACCACAATGAAAGAGAAAAACTTACGTAAAAAACTCGACAAACGAGGAGTAATCCTAAGAAAAAGTAGAAACACAGAAAATCAAAATGCCGACGACCTGGGCGGTTATATGCTTATCGACAAAACAACAAATACGGTAATTGCCGGGAGCCGATGGGAACTTACTCTCGAAGATGTTGAACGCTTTATTAACGAATGATGGCAATGTTTTTTTGTCCTTTGTTTGCAGCACGCATTTAAAGAAATTTGTAATACAAATTATAAAAAATAAAAAATGGAAAGTTTAAAGATTGACAAATTAAAACTGAAAAAGCAACATTTCAGCTTTAGGTTAACCACCGACGAACGAGCTGCAATAGAAAAATACTGCGAAGAAAATGAGATTTCGTTTACCAATTTTTTCCGGGTTGCTCTCCGGAAAATGATAAAATAAAAAATGTAATGGAAATAACTGATCTGAAAATTTCTAAATCTTGGGAAAGGAATACCATACGGAATGCGAACCAAAGAAATGTCGATGGGAAAAACTTTCCTGATATTTTAAAGTTATATGGTGATATTTGGCAGAGCGGTGAACTTGCATTTCTATATGCAGACACAGGTGTCGGTAAATCGATTAAGGCTGTTCAGATTGCAGATTGCCTGAGTCGTGGAGTTAGCATAACTCCATACACACGCAATGAAAATGAACCATTAACAGTTTTATACTACGACTACGAGTTATCTGACCGACAATTTTTTAAACGATACTCGAACGAAAAAGAAGAGCCTTATAAATTTGCCGAAAACTTCTATATAGACAATGTCGATTTTATTGAGCTTTATGATAAAAATCCAAACAAAAGCTTTACCGAAATACTATTTGAAAAAATAAGATACGACGTAGAAAATTTAAAAGTTCAAGTACTAATAATTGACAACATAACTTATCTGCACACTCAATCTACTCAAGATCAAAATGCCTCACTCGAGATAATGAAATTTCTAACGGAACTCAAAAAAGAATTTAATCTAAGCATCTTGGTAATAGCACACACTCCCAAAAAAACCGAGAACACACCCTTAACCATATCCGACTTATCGGGGTCGAAACATCTTTCCAATTTTGCGGATTCTGTATTTTCGATTGGGAAAAGTTCTAAGGCATCTAATGCCCGTTACCTAAAACAAATTAAGCCTTCGCGAAGCGGAGAACTTATATATGACAATAGTAATGTTATCGAATTTAGACTCGAGAAATCTAATTCGTTTTTGGGTTTCAGTTTCACTGGGTTTGGCAGTGAAATGAATAATTTAAGTTTACCAGACGAAGAAGACCCCAAGCTTTTGGCTATTAGTTTAAAAAATTCAAATCCCGCATTGTCGTTAAAAGAAATTTCCAACAAAGTGGGAAAACCAAAGTCAACAGTTAAGTATTGGTTAGATAATCACACAAAAAAAAATCATGTTGGAATTATTAAATAAAAGATATGATGGGTATGTATCTAAATAGAGTTCTGCACACTTTGCACGACTTGCACACTTTGCACACTTTGCACGACTTGCACACTTTGCACGACTTGCACACTTTGCACACTTGCACGACTTTGCACAGTGTTTGCACAGTGTTTGCACACCTAATAAATATATAATATACTAATAATGAGTAATATAAAAAACAGTTCGTGCAAAGTTGCACGGCTTCTGCACAGGGGGAACAAAGTTGCACGATAGCAAAAAACAGGTGTGCAACTGCACGAAGCCCCAAGGAACAGGTGTGCAAAACCGTGCAAAAAACGGCTATTGCAC
>WGCT01000250.1 GCA_015493625.1 Draconibacterium sp.
CAATCTGTTTTAGTCCCCCAAACCGACTGCCCATTCCGGCAGCTAAAATTAATAGTGTAGGTCTCATTTTATATAAATTTTAAGGTTTCAAAAATACAAAAATTAGTGAGCTTCAATCAGAATGTTTGTTAAAAATGAGAAGTTAATTAATGATAAATTTAAAAAGATATGATATATTTCTGAAAAATAATAAAAAGTTTGTCTGGGCTTATAGAATGAGATAAAAGATATTATATTCGTGAAAAATTTAAAATCAAAAATTAATCTATTATGGGAAATTCAGAATCGGCAAAAGCAAAAGGATTTGTTTTGCCGCTTATTATTATTGGTGTAATGTTTTTTGCAATAGGATTTGCACTCGGAATTAACAGCTATCTTATTCCATTACTAAACAAAGCGTTAAATATTTCGTCGGGACAGTCGTACCTCGTTTTGGCTGCTACGTTTTCGGCATTTATTATTTTTGGTTATCCTGCCTCGTTTGTAATTTCAAAAATAGGATATAAAAAAACAATGGCACTCTCTTTTTTGATGTTTGCTGTTGGGTTTTATCTTTTTATTCCATCGGCAAAAATGGAGAGTTTACCTCTGTTTCTGTTAGCATCGTTTATTAGTGGAATGGGAAATGCATTTTTACAGGCATCGGTAAATCCGTATATAACAATTATGGGGCCTATTGAGAGTGCTGCCAAACGAATGAGTTTTATGGGGATAGCAAATAAACTGGCATGGCCAATTGCCCCGCTGTTTTTGTCGTTGGTTATTGGTAAAAGTGTTGTCGACGTGAGTTTAACCGATATTAATTTACCTTTCTATATTATTATAGGTGTATTTCTTGTGTTAGGTGTTTTGGCTATTTTGGCACCTCTTCCCGAAGTAAAAGCTGCCGGCGAAGACGAAGACAGCGCAGAAGATTGTCCGTATGCAGCCGATAAAACTTCAATATGGCAATTCCCGCATTTGCTTTTAGGCGTGTTGGCACTGTTTGTTTATGTTGGGGTCGAGACCATTTCGCTTGGAACGTTAATTGATTATGCCGAAAGCATTGGCTTGGCAAATCCTGAAATGTATGCTTGGATTGCTCCGGTTGGTATGGTACTCGGTTATTTGGGCGGTATTGTTTTTATTCCAAAATACATTAATCAGGCACAGGCATTACGAATAGTTTCGTCGATTGCTATTTTTGGCTCGTTGATGGTTGTTCTTATGCCTGAGGATATTTCTATTTTCTTTGTGCTGTTTATGGCACTGGGATGTTCGTTAATGTGGCCGGCTTTATGGCCGCTGGCAATGACCGATTTGGGAAAATTTACAAAAACCGGTTCGTCGCTTATGGTAATTGCAATTGTTGGTGGTGCCGTTTTCCCAACTATTTATGGGTTTTTAAAAGACGCTGTTGGTGCTCAAAATGCCTACTGGTTAGTAATTCCAGGATTTCTATACATTCTTTATTATGGAGTAAAAGGACATAAAATAAGATAGGTATTCTTATTAAAAAGAAAAAAACGGGGCTGTTTGAAAATCTCAAACAGCCCCGTTTCTTTTTAATTTTATTTTGGCTTTTCGGCTAATCTTTGTACCACCCCGAATACATTTCGTAGGCATTCGCAATTCGTAGTATTTCTCCTTCGAGCAGTTCAGGGCTGATATTTTTAATTTTTTTAGCCGGAATTCCGGCATAAACAGTACCCGATTCAACTGTTGTTCCTTTTGTAACTACCGAACCGGCAGCCACAATAGAGTTGCTTTCAACCACTGCATCGTCCAAAACTACGGCATTCATTCCAATCATTACATTATCGTGAATTGTGCAGCCGTGAATTATGGCTCCGTGTGCAACAGTTACATTGTTGCCAATTGTTGTTGGCGATTTTTTATAAGTAGCGTGTACCGTTGCATTGTCTTGAATGTTTGTGTTGTTCCCTATTTTAATAAAATGAACATCGCCGCGCAAAACAGCACTGTACCAAATGCTGCAATTGCTACCTATAGTTACTTCCCCTATTATTGTGGCTGTCTCGGCCAGAAAGCAGTTGTCGCCAATATTAGGGGTATTTCCGTTAAGAGTTTTTATGAGTGCCAAACCGGTTATAATTTAAATTGTTTCCAAATATATTAAAACCTGTAAATAATTGGATATGTTGCTATAAACTTGTTAAATAATGGTTATTTTTGCTTCGATATTTTATTTAACAATTATAAAAAAGTTCGATTCTGAAAGTACACTTTATTGTATTTCGAATCGATTTTCTTTTAAATTAAAAAATTTACATTATAAAAAGTAATTAAATGAAGGATGCGAAAGTAATTGAGTTGGAAGAAGTTACCATTCGGTTTTCCGGAGACTCCGGCGATGGTATGCAGCTTACCGGAACTTTGTTTTCGGATGCTACAGCACTTCTTGGAAATGATATCTCAACATTTCCCGATTATCCGTCAGAAATTCGTGCTCCCCAGGGAACAGTTGGTGGAGTTTCCGGATTTCAGGTTCAGTTTGGAAAACGGTTAGTTAATACGCCGGGCGATTTAGCTCATGTGTTAATTGCTATGAATCCGGCAGCTGTAAAAGCAAACGCTAAGTTTATTAATCCGGGTGGAACCATAATTTATGATTCTGATTCGTTTAACGAGAGAAACATGAAAAAGGCAAATTTTGCAACAGACGATGCATTTGCCGAATGTAATCTCGAAGATTTCTTTAAAATACCGGTGCCAATTTCGAGCTTAACAAAAGAGAGCTTAAAAGATTTTGGTCTCGATAATAAAAGTGTTCTCCGAAGCAAAAACATGTTTGCGTTAGGGTTGGTTTGTTGGATGTTTAATCGTCCGTTAGACTATATCGAAGAGTTTCTAAATAAAAAGTTTGCAAAAAAACCGGTTGTGGTTGAAGCAAATATTAAAGTGTTACACGATGGTTTCAACTATGGAATGACCATGCAACACATGACTCCGAGTTATTTAGTTAATCCGGCTGTAATTGAAAACGGAACTTACCGTACAATTAATGGAAACCATGCAACAGCGTGGGGACTTTTGGCTGCTGCCGAAAAATCGGGACGCGAGTTGTTTTTAGGATCGTATCCTATTACGCCGGCTACCGATATTCTTTCGGCACTCTCGGAACGGAAAGATTTGGGGGTAAAAACATTTCAGGCTGAAGACGAAATTGCAGGTGTTACATCGGCAATTGGTGCTTCTTTTGCCGGCGATTTAGCCGTAACAACCACATCGGGGCCGGGGCTTGCTCTTAAAGGCGAAGCCATTGGTTTAGCTGTAATGGCCGAACTTCCTCTGGTTGTTGTAAATGTTCAGCGTGGAGGCCCTTCAACCGGACTACCAACAAAAACTGAACAGTCCGATTTATTGCAATCGTTATATGGCCGAAATGGTGAAAGTCCGGCTGTTGTTGTAGCTGCAAGTACGCCCTCCGATTGTTTCTGGTATGCTTTTAAAGCATCGCAAATTGCATTGGAGAGAATGGTTCCGGTAATTCTAATGACCGACGGATTCCTTGGTAATGGCAGCGAGCCGTGGAAAATTCCTACAATGGCCGAGTTGCCAACAATAACTCCGCGTATTGCAAAAGATCCCGACTTGTTTAAAGCATATAAACGCGATCCGGAAACATTGGCTCGCGAATGGGCATATCCCGGAATGAAAGGATTTGAGCACCGTATTGGCGGATTGGAAAAAGATGAAACTGGAACGGTAAGCCACGATACAGAAAACCACCAGTTGAATACCGAGTACAGGGAGAATAAAGTTCGACGTGTTGCCGATATGATTCCTGAATTGGAAGTGTGCGGCGATGGCGACGGCGAAATTTTAGTTGTTGGTTGGGGCGGAACTTTTGGCCATTTAGTTAGTGCAGTGCGCGAGTTGCGTAAAGAGGGCAAAAATGTTAGTCATGCACATTTTAACTACATTAAACCTCTTCCTAAAAATACAGCTGAAGTTTTCGGAAAATTCAAAAAAATTATTGTTTGCGAATTAAATACAGGGCAATTTGCCAGTTATCTGCGTAACGAAATGCCCGAATTTAAATACGAGCAATTGAATAAACTAAAAGGGTTGCCTTTTACTGTTGACGAGGTGAAACAAAGTGTTTATAAATTATTGGAGGACTAAAAATGATTGATTTAAAATATACAGTTAAAGATTTTAAAAGCGACAGCGAAGTTCGCTGGTGCCCGGGTTGTGGCGACTATGCAATTATGAATGCTGTTCAGCGTACAATGGCCGGGATGGGAGTTCCTCACGAAAAATTTGCCGTTATCTCAGGAATCGGATGTTCTTCTCGATTTCCATATTACATGAGTACCTACGGTTTTCATACTATTCATGGCCGTGCAGCTGCAATTGCTTCGGGGGTAAAACTTGCCAACCCCGATTTAAGCGTTTGGATGATTTCGGGCGACGGCGATTCGTTGGCTATTGGTGGCAACCACTTTATCCATCTGGTTCGAAGAAATATCGATATTAATTTAATTCTTTTTAATAACCGTATTTACGGGTTAACAAAAGGACAATATTCTCCTACCAGTGCTCGCGGTTTTAAATCGAAAACTTCGCCATTTGGTACAGTCGAAGATCCGTTTATACCAGGGCAGCTTGCCATTGGAGCACGCGGTACTTTCTTTGCCCGTTCAATAGACGGAAACATGAAAATGAGCCAGTCGGTTTTCGAAGAAGCCGCAAAACATAAAGGTGCATCGGTGGTTGAGGTGTTGCAGAATTGTGTTATTTATAACAATGGAATTCATAGTGCAATTACCGACCCGAATCATCGTGCCGACCGACAACTGTATTTGGAGCACGGAAAACCAATGGTTTTTGGAGCCGAAAACGAAAAAGGTTTGGTGTTCGAGAAGGCAAAACTTAAAGTTGTTGAGATTGGAAAAGACGGTTATACAATCGACGATATTTTGGTACACGATGCTACAGAAGTTGACCCGACTTTGCATTTGGCACTAATTAATATGCAACTTCCCGATTTTCCTGTTGCATTTGGTGTAATACGAAATGTTGAAGCGTTGGTTTACGACCAGGAGCTGGTAAAGCAAATCGACGAAGTTCAGCAAAAACGTAAAGTTACTTGTGTCGACGAGTTGTTAAACTCGGGAAATACATGGGAAGTTACCGGAAACGGAACTCCTGATAGCGTAAGTTGCTAATATTTTTAGTTTGAAATATATTGAAAGCTCTGCATTTTGCAGGGCTTTTTTTATTTTATATTCTTAATGTCAACTATTGGCATGTTGCTAAAACTCCACATGGCATTTATTAAACCTGCTTTTTGAAATTGAGTTAAGTCGGAAACAGATATTTTGCATTCCATAACTTTTTTTTCTTCCAGCAATTTTGCGCGTTGAGTGCCTGGCAAAAGCGGAGTGTCGGGTGTCCACCATTTATCTCCGTCGAAAAAGAGAAGATTTGCAACGGTGCTGTCTGTAATAAATCCGTTTTTTACAATTATAATATCGTCGTAATTGCCCCGTTTTTCAAAAAGAAAATTTAGCAGCTCGCGGTTCGAATATTTAAACTTGTAATCAATGTTGTTCTCTTCAATAATTTTTAAGCTCTCTATTTTTCGATAATGATGCGGAATGAACTCGATTTTTTCAATTGTTTCGGAATAGGTTACACGACACCGGAACATACCGGTTTGCGCATGTGGCGGCACCGTTATAATTTTTACCAGGTCGAGTTCGTTGGTTTGTTCGAAACACATTTTACGCGCACCGTTAAATCGCCGGTTGTGCCATTTCATATTAACCAGTTCTCCGTTGTTGCATTT
>WGCT01000251.1 GCA_015493625.1 Draconibacterium sp.
TATTTTCAATATTCGATACTCGACATTATTCGCAATGGCACCAGTTGTATATTGATTGTGTGTTTGGCTTGCTTTGCGAAAGAAGTTATTTTTAGTATTCCTTAATCTTAATGGTTCGGTACATTTTTATAAACATCTCATAACCAGAGAATTACAAGGCATAAAGTGGTTGTCGTAATTTGTTAAAAATCAGACCTTTGCGACTTTGCGGCTTTGCGAGAAACAAAAATTTAACGAAGTATTGTAATCTGGTAAATATTTGAAATTTATGTCATTGGTATGATGAGGAACGAGGAAGAAGCGAGCTTAATAATTATCTCGGACAATAGTGTTTTAAAATATATTCAGCTATCAATTATATTTATCACCTTTGTTGCTTCAATTTGTTTAATGAAAAATATTATAAAAAGCACCACTTTTCTGGCAATCTTTGCAATTTGGCTTTGGTCAACTGCTTTTGTAGGGGTTAAAATTGGGCTCAAATACCAGACTCCGTTTCAATTTGCCGGCATCAGGTTTTTTATTTCGGGGGTGTTAATTTTTATCTATTTTGGGAAACCCAAAAAATTCTGGGCTGAATTACGCGCAAACAGGAAGTTTATTTTACTGCTTGGGTTAGTTCAGATTTTTACACAGTATGCACTTTTTTACAGTGGATTAAATCTGGTACCAAGTGCACTGGCTGCCATGATAATTGGTTCGTCGCCACTATTTATTGCCATTGTCGCCCATTTCTCTTTTCATAACGATAAAATGACCCCACTTAAAATGGGAAGCATTTTTATTGGTGTAATTGGAATAGCTGTAATAACGTTGGGACGGGCAAAAGTAGAGATGAAAGGAGATTTGGAGTATTTAGGCATTGGTTTATTGCTCTTAAATAACTTAGTTTCGGGGTATTCAAATGTACTTATTTCAAAGAAATCGAAAGGAATTTCGCCGGTTGTATTAAGTTCAACGTCGTTAATGTTGGGTGGATTACTGCTGTTTTTGGTTTCAATTCCGGTGGAAGGAGCTCATTTTGGTCCTTTCCCTCCCGAATATTATTACTCGTTGGCGTGGCTAAGTTTAATTTCGGCTGCCGCCATAACAATTTGGTACACACTGTTAAAGCGACCAAAAGTAAAAGTTTCGGTGCTGAATGTGTGGAAATTTCTCATTCCCGTTTCGGGAGCTACATTAAGTTGGTTAATTTTACCCGATGAGAATCCCGATCTTGTTTCAATTGCAGGAATGGTAATTATTGCTATTTCGTTGCTGGCACTAAACTATTCGAACCGAAAAGCTAAAAGGATTGAGTTTAGAATTTGAAAGGCACTCGCACACCAACTTTTTTGTTGTATTGTAACTCATACTTTTTTCTCTTCCCTTTAAAATATTTGCTACTTTCGCGAAACAATTTAAAACTTAAAACTATGTTACCTAAATTTTTATTAGCCGACAATTCATTAGAAACGCCGGAAACTATTTTTGTTGTACACACCGAAACCCCTCGATTTATAGTTGAAGCCGATTTAGACGACTTTTGGAACAATCAGGTAATTCACTGGATTGACGGAGAACCCGGCGATGAGGATTTAATTTCGGATTTGGTGGAAGCTGCCGAAGATTTTCTGGAAAATGAGTTTGACAATGAAGATTTACTTGAAGAAGAGGATGAAGAGCTCGATTAAAATCTTGTGTTGCAATGGTTTTGTAACGTTGATTCTTGTATCTTGATTTTAAATTTTAGACGGATGAAACGAATAATAATAGTACGCCACGCAAAATCAGTCCCATACGGATATGAAGACGATTTTAGTCGCGACCTGCGCGACCGCGGTAAAAACGATGCAAAACTGGTAAGCACCGAATTGCAACAACGCAAAATAAAAGCCGATATAATTATTACAAGTCCGGCAAAACGGGCACTAAAAACCGCTCGTATTTTTGCCGAAAACCTCGGGTTTAACAAAAATAAGATTGTTGAACACGAAGATATTTATCGTGGATTAACCACCTCCGAATTTGTAGAGATGGTTCAAAATCTTCCGGAAATAGCCGAAACGGCCTTCTTTTTCGGACACAATCCGGGGGTGTACTATTTTGTAAGTAATCTGGCCAAAGAGTTCAGGGGCGACATGCCAACGTGCTCGACTGTGGCAATCGATTTCGACGTTGACTCGTGGCAAAATATTGAAGCCAGAACCGGGAAGTTAGCCTTTCAATTGGTGCCGAGAATGTTTAAATAATAGCCACAAAAATTCTATCTTCGAAAACTCAAAACGTTGAACTCGAAACTTTGAACTTTGAACTCAAAATGCAACTATTTTACATACCAAATATAACAGGCAACGAAGTAACCCTAAACGAAACAGAATCGAAACACGCAGTGCGGGTTTTACGATTAACAGAAGGCAGTCGCGTACAACTTATCGATGGTGCGGGTGGTTTTTACGAAGCTCAAATATCGCTTGCTCACCCAAAAAAATGCAAGCTGCAAATTACCTCATCGACAACAGCGTTCGAAAAACGAAAATTTAATTTGCACATTGCCATTTCGCCAACAAAAAATATCGACCGCTACGAGTGGTTTCTCGAAAAATGTACCGAGATTGGGATCGACGAAATTACACCGCTGCTATCGGAACACTCTGAGCGGAAAGTAATTAAGCCCGAACGGCTTACTAAAATTTTGGTTGCGGCCATAAAACAGTCGTTAAAGGCTTATCTGCCAAAGCTTAATCCGTTAACAGATTTTAATGAACTTGTTTCAGAAAGAAAATATAAAAACCGGTATATTGCACACTGCAATGAGGGCGATAAAACTCACCTGAAAAATAGCATTAAACCCGGCGAAGATGCGCTGATATTAATTGGTCCGGAAGGCGATTTTAGTAACGAAGAGGTTGCTCGGGCAAAACAAAACGGGTTTGCTGAGGTTACTTTAGGAGACGCACGATTGCGAACAGAAACAGCCGGAGTGGTTGCTTGTACAATTGCAAATCTGATAAACGATTAATAATATGCGAAACTATTTATTAGCACTTTTTTTAATACTGGTAGTTCCCGGGTTTGCCCAAAACCAGGGCGTTAAAATTGCTTTGCTAAAATACAATGGCGGCGGCGACTGGTATTCCGACCCCACTGCGCTGCCCAACCTAATTAAATTTTGCAACGAGAATATCAACACAAATATTTTTCCCGAACCATCGACAATTGAAATCGGGAGTCCCGAAATTTTTAATTTCCCGTTTGTTTACACCACCGGGCACGGAAATATTGTGCTCTCGAAAAGCGATGCACAAAATATGAGGCTCTACCTCGAAGCAGGTGGTTTTTTTCATGTCGACGATAATTATGGAATAGATAAATATTTCCGGCGCGAGATGAAAAAAGTGTTTCCAAACAAAGAGTTTGTGGAGCTTCCGCCCTCGCACCCCATTTTTCATCAGAAATACGATTTTAACGAAGGGTTACCAAAAATACACGAACACAACGGGAAACGTCCGCAGGCTTTCGGAATATTTATAAACGAACGGCTAGTTTGCCTTTATACTTACGAGTGCGACCTTGGCGACGGCTGGGAAGATGGCGAAGTACACAACGACCCACCCGAGCTACACGAAAAAGCACTAAAAATGGGGGCAAATATTATTTCGTTTGCTTTTGGACAGTAGAGGGAAAGTGGTGATTTATAGATATATATGGTGATTTATTGTAAATAGCAGATGGGAATAATTTTCACAAACAATCACTTCTTAAT
>WGCT01000252.1 GCA_015493625.1 Draconibacterium sp.
GTATTGGAAGGTTCATACTCAAGCAAAGGAGATGTTTTCGAAGCAGGCTCATACCAGCTTATTGGAGCACACGAAGAACACGGGCCGTTCGAATCGGAAAATGGTGCTCTGGTTTTAGTAATTTGGGATCCATTCAAAATAAATAAGTAACACAAATAAATACATAAAAAAACAGAATTAAAATATGAAGTTTGCTATTCCAATTTTAAATGGCCAAATCACGGCGCATTTTGGTCATTGTGAGAAATTTGCAGTTGTCGAAACAGAAAACAACAAAGTAATTAACGAAGAGATGCTTACTCCTCCGGTACATCAACCGGGAGTATACCCCCGGTTCTTGGCCAATCAGGGCGTTGATGTTATTATTGCGGGAGGCATGGGACAAAAAGCACAGCAACTTTTTGCACAGAATAATATTGAAGTTTATCTTGGTGTTGCACAAGGCACTGCTGCACAACTGGTTGAAAGCTATCTCGACAATCAACTCGATACAGGAAATAATCTTTGTACGCATTAAAATGAATAGAACAATTCGACTTCATCCCATTGGAATTATTGAAACACCATATACCGAAACAACAAAAATGCCCATTCAGGGCTGTTTCGAAAATAAGGTTATTGGATGCTGTCGTCTGTTTTCGAAATACGAGAAAGGGCTAAACGGATTGGATGAATTCAGTCATGCTATTCTTATTTATCAGTTTCATAAATCGACCGAAGAAGCAGTTGAAAGTGAACCATTTCTTGAAAATAAAGTTCACGGCATTTTCTCCATCAGAAGTCCAAACCGCCCCAACCGGATTGGAATGTCGATTGTAAAAATTAAAGAGATAAAAGAGAACAGACTCTATTTTACGGAAGTAGATATGTTAGACGGAACACCTTTACTCGACATTAAGCCTTTAATTAAACATTTCGATAATCGTGAAAACGTAATATCGGGCTGGCTCGACAAGCAGTTTGAAGGTGGAAATATACCCGAGAATACAATTTTAAAGTAGAATGAAGATAGCAATTGCAAGCGGAAAAGGCGGAACAGGTAAAACAACTGTTTCAGTGAATTTATATAGTACTTTCGCAAAGTTCTTCGACAAAAATATTACACTTATCGACTGCGATGTTGAAGAACCAAACGATGCTCTGTTTTTCAAAAACAGGAAATTGATTTCAGAGAAAGAGGTTCAGCAAATTATTCCGGAGATTAATACCGAGGCATGTACATTTTGCCATAAATGTGCCGACTGGTGCGAGTTTAACGCCATTACAATTATTAAAAGCGTTGCTTTTGCCGAAATTAATAAAGAGCTCTGCCATTCGTGCGGAGCATGTTTGGTCGCCTGCGAATACAATGCTATTACTGAACATCCACATCCGTTGGGAGTAATTTCTCATTTCGATACAGGAATTGGAAACGGACTAATTGAAGGACGTCTCGAGATTGGCTCGTCGATGCAAACCATGCTGATTAAAGAGGTTAAAAAGGAGATTTCAGAAAACAACGCAATAACAATTATCGATGCACCTCCCGGCACAAGTTGCCCGGTTGTTGAAACAGTTTCGGATGCCAATTACATTATTCTGGTTACAGAACCCACGCCATTTGGACTTCACGACTTGAAAATTACCGTTGATTTATTACGCGACATAAAAAAACCTTTTGGGGTAATTGTTAACAAAGCCGGATTAGGATCGAACGAAGTGTATAAATTTTTAGATGAAAACAACATCGAACTACTGGGAAAAATTCCGTTTACAAAAGCGTATGCAAAAAATTATGCTTCGGGAACCATTTTGGAAAATGTGCCCGAAAACATTGAAGATACATACCGCGAGATTGCAGAAAAATTAGTAACAAAACAGTTGCAACAATGAAAGAATTCACCATATTAAGCGGAAAAGGAGGAGCCGGCAAAACAAGTGTTGCAGCGGCAATTGCCTCGGTTGCAAAAAATGCAGTATTTTGCGATAACGATGTTGACGCAGCCGATTTACATCTCATTTTTAATCCTGAAATAAAAGAGCGATATGATTTCGACAGCGGAACAGTTGCCGTAATAGACCCCAATGTTTGCACCAACTGTGGTATTTG
>WGCT01000253.1 GCA_015493625.1 Draconibacterium sp.
CTAATTTACAACCTCCTAAAAGTTTCATGAAAGAGAAGTAGGAAAACCGCTAATCGGTTAACTAAATTCCGCTGAACATCTAATAATTATTTTCTATACAAAGAAATTATCGCTGTAAACATTTAAGGTTTTTTAAAATTTTATTCTTTTTGAATTCTTTATTTTCGCATCTGTAAATCAAACATTTTTTAAAAAAGAATTTAAAATGAAAAAAGGAATTCAGACACTGCTTCTTCTTAGTTTATTAGTGGTTTTTACAAGTTGCCATACTACGGAAACAGACAAAATCAGTTACAACAAGAAATACGTTAAAGAGATTAAAGAGGCGCGAAAAAAGATGTTTTACTATGTTACCATAAACTATATTCCGGGTGCCGCAATTGCTGTTTTGAAAAACGGAAAAATAATTTACTCTGAAGCAATGGGGCTGGCATCGAAAGATTTAAATGTTGATGCAACGCGCAAAACAAAATTCAGAATTGGGGAGCTTTCCGAACTTTACACGTCGCTATTGTATATGAAAATGGTCGACAACGGACAACTAAACCCCGACTCAACAATTTGGCATTACCTCCCCAACTTCCCCAAAAAGAGGTATAAAATAACGCTTAAAGATTTAGCTTATAATTGCTCGGGGATACGTGAAGAACGACTGAGCGAAGAGGAAAACTGGAGATCGAACACCTCAATTCAAAGTGGCCTCAATAAATTTAAAAACGATTCGTTGCTCTCTCCCCCCCAACTTTACCAGTCACGAAGTATGTTTAACTACAATCTGCTCGGAGCAATTATGGAGAAAGTTACAAAGAAAAAGTTTACTAATATTTTAAAAGAGTATTTAACCAATACACTTAAACTTACCAATACAACAACCGACGATCCGTATAGAATAATAGACGGAAGAACAAACTTTTTTGAAAATAACATTGTGGGAAATATTATACCGGCAACTCACCGCGATTTACGCTTTTGCGCCCCGTCGCGCGGAATACTGTCGAATGCCGAAGATTTGGTAAAACTGGGCAATGCCATCATATCCTCCAATTTCCTTTCTGAAAAAGCAAAACAAGAGATGTTTCAACCGATTCCTCTATACAATAAAACTCCATCGAAACAGACCAACGGATGGTTTTTAATAAAAACCAAATCGGGCGACACAATTTACGGGCGAGCAAGTAAAGTAACCGGAGGAGGAGCATCTATTTTAATGTATCCGAAAGAGAAACTTATTATTGCCACTGTTACAAATTTGGGGGTTGATTTAGACGAAACTCCAATTTTCGATATTGCCGATATTTTCTTGCAAAAATAGAAGAGAAACAGGCGAAGAAAAAACAAAAGAGATAAAACTTATCCTTAAATCAATCTACTCTTTTAAAAGCGTTCCCCCAAGATTATAGGTTTGAGTTTTTGGCAAATCAGGTTTTCCAACACCTTTATCCATCAAGTTCTCCATTTCGGCGAAATAATTCTTATACACACCGCGAGGATTGGTTTTTTCGCTTTTGCAAACCGATGCAGCCATTCCAATTACTTCGCCCATCATTCCGGCAGTACGCATTAACCGCACGGTGCCCAGCGCCACGTGCGAAACACTGATATCGCGACCGGCCATCATCAGGTTATTAATATTTTTCGAATACAAACAACGAAACGGAATTGGGTACGGATATATTACAATGTGTTTGGCAATCGACTTAAAAGGAGCATCAGGAAAGAGTTCCACATTCTCAGGGTCGGGATAATGCAGGTCGATTGACCAGGTAGTTGGCGCTGTTCCGTCGGCATAAATTCGTCGTTCAGTTAAATCCTGTTCAACCAGAATATAATCGCCAATCAACCGGCGCGACTCGCGTTTTCCGGCAATGTACGCCACCCATTTTAACGCTTCGTTGGCAAATTTTTCTTTTTCTTCCGAATGATTTTTCACGTACGACCAGTTTGAAAAGACCACCAGCAGACCGTAATCACGAACCTGTTCAAAATCTTTTGTCATGTCGAGTCCCATTCCCGTTTCCCAATTCCAATCGCCCCGTGTAATTGCGTCGGCTTTTTTTTCATTCCACGGCAGTCCCCATTTTATATCGGGGAACTTTCCCGCATCTGGTTTCGTTTCGGCAAACCACTGCACCGACGCGCCCATTGTTAAAGTATCAGCCTTTTCGGGAGCTGTGTTTTCGCCAAACGTTGCCGAACTTTCGCGCCCGGTCATATATTCTGCTCCTGCCAACGCACCAATTGTTCCATCGCCGGTGCAGTCGGCAAAAAGCGGTGCTTTAAAAATAAGCCGCTCTCCGGTTTTTATGTTTTCGGCAGTAACCGATTTTATCTCATTCTCTTTGGCAACTACTTTGTTGGCATTGTAATTTAAAAAGAGTGAGATATTTTTTTCGGCTAAAACGGCATTTAGCTTTTTATTGTCCTCGTAGTACGCTTTCGGCTCAGCATTTCCTCCGCGAACCGGGCCAATTTCGTTTACAAGATTTCCAAGCGCCGGATAGGGCTGCTGATTAATTCTTGCTCCCAAATGCACCCGTACTTCGGAGCTGTTGTTACCACCCAAAACCGGGCGATTCTGAATAAGCGCAACTTTTACACCCAATCGGGCAGCCGAAATTGCTGCACACGTTCCGGCCATTCCTCCGCCAATTACAACAAAATCGAACTCGCCTGCTATTTTGGGTTCTCTGGCCGCAAGCTGCTTTTTTGTGCGGTAATTATCAAAATCATTAACGTTATTTGAGGGAACGAAATCAGAGTCGGTAGTAAAAATAATTGCATCGCAGCGACCGTTAAATCCGGTTAAATCGTGCAATACCAACCGGTTCTCTTTTTTTGAAATGGTAATTTTACCTCCACTTTGCCACTCCCAATTTCTCTCTTCTGTTCCAAAAACACAATTAACAGGTTTGTTATTTATAATCACCTGAAATTTACCCGGCGCATCGGTCTTCGACCATTGTGCCACCCAATTCCGTGTTCGAACAAACAGGTAGTATTTACCCGGTTTTTCGAATTGAACGGTAGTTGTTGCATCTTTTACCGGAGTTCCCAATCCGTGTGCCATTAAATACGGCGACCCCATAACATCCATAAACTGCTGGTCGATTACCCAACCACCCGTATTTTTAAAACTTTCGGCTTCAACAAAAATAGTTTTATGCTTTTGTTGAACGCACGAGACTAGAAGAAATGAAATGAAAAGGAAATATATTGTTCTCATTCGTATATAATATAGTTTAATATCTCATTATTAATCCTTTACGACTCACCCTCTTTTCCCTCTCTATCCGTCAGCCGACGGATCAGACTGCTAAATTATCAGGGTGAGTAATAAATATGTTGTTTCTCAATATACATCTCCTTTTGTGCCGGCTCAAATACAACGATTAACTCCCGGCATACAAGTTTCATTAACGGATAAATTGAAAGTTTTAAAAGCTGTTGTTTTCGCAAATTATTAAGTTAATTACAAAATATAAATATGTGAATAACTCTTCTTACATTTGTTTCACTAAAATATAAAACAGAAATGATTCTACAAATTAACAATTTAAAATATACCGACTCCGGAAACTTTTTCCTTTTAGCCGGACCGTGTGCCATTGAAGGCGAAAAGATGGCAATGGAAATTGCCGAGAAAATTGTTGCTATTTCGGAACGACTTAAAATCCCGTATGTTTTTAAAGGTTCGTACCGAAAAGCGAACCGCTCGCGGCTGGATTCGTTTACCGGAATTGGTGACGAAAAAGCGTTGAAAATACTTCAAAAGGTACGCGATACTTTTAACATTCCGGTGGTTACCGATATTCATACCGCCTGTCTCTTATAC
>WGCT01000254.1 GCA_015493625.1 Draconibacterium sp.
AGCGTTGTCAACTTACTTTAAAAAAAAGAAAAAGATATGAATACCAAAAAAATATAAACACATGAAAAAAATAAAAATTACACTTCTACTGCTTGCAACTGCTTTTGTTGCCGTTTCGCAAACAAAAAACTTTATCGACCAACCTTATATCGAAACAACTGCAACGGTTGATACTTCGGTTACTCCCGACAATATTTATTTGGCAATTACCATTTCAGAAAAAGACACAAGAGGTAAAATTTCGGTTGAAAAGCTGGAAACAAAAATGATTGCCCGGTTAAAAAGTATTGGAATTGACACCGATAAACAATTGACAATAACTGACTTGTCGAGCGATTTTAAAAAATACTTTTTAAAGCAGAAAGATGTTTTAAAAGCAAAATCGTATTCGTTGTTGGTTCATACAGGTTTAGATGCCGGTAAAGTAATTGTTGAACTTGAGAATTTAAATATTTCGAATGTTCGGATTGAACGCACCGAGTATTCGAAAATGGAAGAGCTCACTCTTCGGCTAAAATCGAAAGCTGTTGAAAAAGCAAAACAAGTTGCACTTGCGCTTGCAACACCTCTCGGACAAGAAGTTGGAAATGCAATTTATATTTCAGACCAATCGGGATATGGAAATTACAATAGACAACCGGTAGCAGCAATTCAATTGCGAGGAGTGCCTGATAAAAAAGAGTATACTCCTGCCGATATCGAATTTCAAAAAATAAAGGTTGAAAATACGGTTGCTGTAAAATTTGTTTTAAAGTAATTTGTAGAGTTAAGTCGTTTCTTTACAATCTCTTAGTTCTGAATTAGTTTTACAATGGGGGCTGAATCTTTGTGAAATGTCAACAGCTTTGTTTTTGCATTTCCATCTTGGTCTGCAAATTCAAAACGGTACTGAACTCCTTTTTTCAGTTTTAATTTCAGGTATTTGTTTAAATCGTCGGTGGGCATTGGTGTGTAACCGAAAACAACCTCTTTATCGCCTTCCCAAACGGTAATTTTCTCCGAAATTCGATTGTCGGCACTCTCCGAATCTTTTTGTTTATACAATACCACGTCAATCAGAATTTCATCGTCGTTAAGTTTTTCCCCTGCCAACTGTTTTTGGTAGAGTCGAATGTAACGATCGGTAACATTTACCCCGTTAACATCTTTTGCATCTTCGTCCCAAACACGCAAAAACCAGGTTCCGGTGGGTTTGTACGACGACGCATAAATCCAATGAATTGGTTTTTCGGGGTCGGCTTTTCCTGCATCGGCAAGAAACCAGCTTTTATTTAATTTATTGGGATAATACTCGGTAAAATACCACTCTCCATCTATCCACACTTCTACCCAATTGTGATTGCCCCGCATGTTTGTCCAGAGTGGAGTCCCCGCTACACGTGCCGGAATGCCAACCGAACGAAAGGCATCGACCAATAAAAATGACAACCCTGTACAAGTTGCCATGTTCTCTTTCTCGGCTTGAAATGGGCTGATATTTACAATACTTCTTTTTGTGTTGTAATCTATTTTTAATTCATCGCGGATATTCAGGTTTACCGAATCTATAGCTTCGCGAATGTTCTTGCACTCTGCAACATATTTCGAAAACCGGGAATAGTAATTTTCACGCCAGTTGTCGCGGTATTCGTCTAAACTAAAATAGGGCAAAACTTCATTCAGAAAGATAGAATCGGGAAGGTTTTTACACCAGCTAAACTCGTTGCGAGCTTTAAAAGCTCCATTAATCTGGTCGGTAATAAATTGTGTTGAGAGTGTTTTTAAATCTTTTTCGGGCATGTAGGCAATTAAAAAAGCCGCAGCCTCTTTTTGCTCGTCACTACTCTGTTTTAAAGCCGCAAATATATTGGCGGCGTTGTTGCCGGCTTTTACATAGGCCGAATCTAATAACGGTTGGTATTTTTGGGGAACTCCCTTATATTTTGTTTGGCAACCAAAAAAAAAGGAGAGAATAAAGAGTAGCGAGAATAACTTTTGCGACATAAATATGGGTTATAATTTAATAAAGATTTTACGTTTGTATAAATACCAGGCAGGAATAAAATTGAACACGACAAACAGAAGTGCGTATAAAAAGCTTCCCAACTCCATGCTCCAGTTTAGTTGCTGAAAGAGGTTCATAAAGTGGTTGTTTAAACTACTCCCGCCGATTTTAATAACATAAAAGAACTGTCGCCAAAGGTCGGATAAAACATAAACGGCAATGGCATTTGAACCAAAAATAATCCCCGGTTTTGTATAGCGTGTTCTTCCTATAATATCGACAAAATAGATGCTTATTGAAAGTATCATGGCAGCCAGCCCCGAGGTAACCATAACAAACGAGCTGGTCCAAATATTTTTGTTAATGGGGAAAATGTAATTCCAAAAGAACCCGATAATAAAAGCGAAGAACCCGATTGAGAAAAGTAAAATAACTTTGCGTTCTTTTGGCATATTGCTTAGAATTAAATGGCCTGCTAACATTCCTGTAATTCCGGAAGCAATGGCCGGAAGAGTACTTAAAATCCCTTCCGGATCCCATGTTTTTTGCCACATGTAACCGGGCAGATATTTACTGTCGACCCAGGCAGCCAGATTTACTCCCGGATCTGACATTACCGCATTATGCCCTGGAGTAGGAACGAATGACATTAAAAGCCAATATCCTATTAACAGAACTGCTGCAATTATTGCCTGTGTTTTCCATTTTGTTGTTAAAAACAGAATAGCCACAAAAAAGAAAACAATTGCAATGCGAGGGAGTACGCCAACAAAACGTAACCGGTCGATATCGAAATGGGTGTTTGCAAACCAAAGTAGCAATCCTACTCCATAAATTTTTATTGAACGAAAAACAATTTTCTTTAACATTGGGGTGCGAGGTACGCCGGCTTGTAACCGCTTGTTGTAAGCCAAAGCCACCGAAACGCCAACAATAAAAATAAAAAAAGGAAATATTAAATCGGTTGGTGTTAATCCGTTCCACGGTTTGTGTTCGAGCGGAGGATAGATGTAGCTCCAGCTACCCGGATTATTCACCATGACCATAGCAGCAATTGTAAACCCACGAAATGCATCTAACGAAATCAGTCGTTTGTGTTCAATCATTTTAATTTATCGTTTTTGTTTAAAAAAGTCTTGCATTAATTCGCTACACTCAACTCCTAAAACACCGCCAACAATTTCTGTTTTGGGGTGCAACACATTTTTTGCAAACTTTCTATATCCCCGTTTTTCATCGAAAGCACCAAAAACTACCTTTTTTAATTGTGCCCAACCCAGTGCACCGGCACACATTGTACAGGGTTCGAGAGTTACGTATAACGTGCAGTTGTTCAGGTATTTTCCACCCATAAGATTGGCGGCGGCAGTAATTGCCTGCATTTCGGCA
>WGCT01000255.1 GCA_015493625.1 Draconibacterium sp.
AACCACAATTGTACTCACCGGTTTTCGCGAGCGCTTTGGCGTGTTCGAGCACGAAAATGCGGTTATTAATAGTGAGATAATCAGTAGTACCGGAAAAGCAACTCGTTTCATTGTTCTGTTTTTTAAAAGTTCAAAGATAAGTTTCTTTTGGTTATTTTTCTTTTCTAATTTATCGAAGTTGTTTAAACATAGTAAATGAATTATATCTTTGTTTAAAAATTTAGGTTTGAATCCATTTAAGAAATTAGCAAACGACACGGTAATTTACGGAATGAGCAGTATTGTAGGCCGTTTCCTTAACTGGTGGTTAATGCCACTTTATGTGGTGTTGTTTGCTCCCGATGTTTATGGAATTATAACCAACCTCTATTCGTACGTTGCCTTTTTTATGGTGTTTTTAACCTACGGAATGGAGACCGGTTTTTTCCGGTTTGCGGCAAAAAGTCCTCACCCCGACAAAGTTTATTCCACCTCGTTAATTTCGCTGTTTACCACATCGGCACTTTTTGTTGTAATTATACTCGTTTTTAAAGAAAATATTGCAGCGTTAATTAACTATCAAAATCATCCGGAATATATTTTATGGCTGGCCATTATTTTAGCTATCGATGCGTTAACAGCCATTCCTTTTGCACAGTTGCGACTGAAAAACCGGCCACTGAAATTTGCCTTTATAAAGCTTGTAAACATTGCGGCAAATATTTCATTTAACCTATTCTTCCTGTTGGTTTGTCCTAAATTTGCCGATAACCCCAACTCAATTATTCACCTTATTTATTCTCCAAATATTGGTGTTGGTTATGTTTTTATTTCCAATCTTTTGGCATCGTTAATTACACTGTTGCTGCTGTTACCCGAAATTTTTAAAATCTCCTTTAAATTCGATAAAGAGTTGTTGAAAAAAATGCTGGTCTATTCGTTTCCAATATTAATTGTGGGTTTGGCAGGAATTATAAATCAGAATATCGATAAAATTTTAATTCCTTTTTTAATTCCCGAGAATTTGCATCCTATGAAACAGCTTGGTATTTATGGAGCCGGAGTAAAAATTGCCGTTTTAATGAACATGTTTATTCAGGCTTTCCGTTACGCTTTCGAGCCGTTTTTCTTTTCTCATTCCGAAGGGAAAGACGATAAAAATATGCATGCCAACATTATGAAATACTTCGTTATTTTCGGGCTTTTTATTTTCCTTGGAATGGTTTTTTATATCGATATTTTAAGGCTGCTAAATTGGAAACCCGAGTATTACGAAGGCTTTTCAATTGTTCCGGCAATACTGTTAGCCAACCTCTTTTTCGGTATCTATTTTGCCCTTTCAATGTGGTATAAATTAACCGACATGACACGCTTCGGAGCATACATTGCAGTGGGTGGTGCAATTGTTACTGTAACGTTGAATTTTATTTTAATTCCGGTTTTTGGGTACAAAGGTTCGGCTTTTGCTGTGCTCGTTTGCTTTTTCGGAATGATGTTGGTCTCCTATTTTTTCGGTCAAAAATACTACCCAATTCCTTATAATTTAAAACGAATTGGAGCCTATTTTTTGGTTGCAGCAGTTCTGTTTGCATTCTCGTTTTATACAAAAAATCTAACTCCTTCAATTAAATATTCAGCCAACACATTTTTTATCTTAATTTTTTTGAGTGTTGTATTTTTACTCGAAAAAAGAGAATTAACAGAATTATTAAAGCGAAATAAAAATTAAATCATTGGTATCCGTTTAAAATATGAGATTGCTTCGCTAGGCTACTAATGACAGATTTTTGCTATCGTCTAAATATCAGTGACTTGTATGCTTCGCCACTAATGTTTTTTTGTGAAAGACTCTGATCCGTCAGCCGACGGACAGGGTGTCGCCCCTAATTTAGCGACATGGTTAACAAATGACGTCATACTGAACTTGATTCAGCATCTTTCTCTGTCATTTTCTCATTATGCCCATTCAAAAAAATGGGTGGTAACTACCAATGACGCCAGTTGTATATTGATTGTGCGTATTTGGACTTGCTTTACGAAAGAAATTATTCTTCGTGTTCCTTAATCTGGCAAATATCTGAAATTAACGTCATTGCGATGACGAGGAATGAGGAAGAAGCAATCTGAATATTTATCCCGGACAATAGTGATTCGTTTTATAAAACTATAAAGCTTTATGGTCTACCGGTTTATTTCCGTTTTATAATTTTATACGAATTAAAAGAGTTATCACCCGAATAGACTTTTAATAGATAAAGTCCTGCGGTGTTGTTTGATAAGTTAATTCGATATTCCCTCCTGTTTCTCAGATGTATATCTTTAATGATTACACCATTTGACGAGAACAAAACAATTCTCGATAATGTTTTTTGCGAAGAAATAGACACTTCCCCAATGGTTGGATTTGGGTAAACTTTTATATTTTCAATTTTAATGTTTTTTGCCGAAACCGTTAAATCACCGCCATTTTCGACAAACCTGTATCCAAATTGCTGAAAATATTGGTTGGCAACACCTGCATTGTGAATAATTAAAGTATTCTCGTCGTTTTTATTGTTTGCCGAGTTGCTCCAGTTGTGGCTGCCGGTAATTACCTGTGGGTCGGACGCAGCACGATTGGCATCGACAATGGCTAGTTTATGATGCAAAGTTGCTTTCGCCTTATTATCAAAAATAAATTTGCCGTCTGGTAAAGCCGACGATAAAATAGTGTTTACAAATTCGGTATTATCGTTTTTACTGTTTGTTAAAACCTGCACCTCAACACCTCTCGATTTTGCTGCGCTAATTGCGTTGGCAATATCGGAACGTGTAATTACCATTGTCTCAACATTTAAGTCGTTGTCGGCACTATTTATGGCCTTTATAATTTTCTGATTTGTTCCGTCGGAAGGGCTAAAATAGAGTTCAACTCTACTATTTCCCACCTGAAACTCGTGAGGTGTATTGTCGGTTTTTGCAGCTCCAAATCTCGATTCTCCTGAGTTTGGCAGGTCGTCAGCGCCACCCCACATCTCTTCAAATTCTATTTCGTACGCTTTTGCCAACGACTGGTCTTGAATAAAAACCATATTATTTGCATCAGATTCAATTTGGTCGTAAGTTAAATTTGTTGAACCCGACCAAACCCAAGGTTGTGCGGCATTGGTTGATTGTGCATCGAAAATTACAAATTTATTGTGCATAATTCCTGAATTTTGAAAAACAGGACTTTCAATAACAGGAATGGCATCAATCAAATCGTCAACACCACTGTGCGAAGTGCTTCCCGAAGTGATAAAACGCACTCTTACACCGCGATTGTGGGCCGAGTTTAAAGCTTCGCTTACATTACTTAATCCACTGTTGTTAATGTTGTAAATACAAAAGTCGATGGTTTCCCGGGCACGGTTAATGTATGCAATTAAAGTATCTTCCATTGCGTTGCCAATATTTTTAGCCTCTTTTTCGGTTGCCAGACTGGTGTTAACCTGCGTATTAAAATAGGCTTTTATTTTGCCGGAAGAGTTCGATTGAGTACAATAAACGCCCACCGACGAAAAAGCGGTGTCGTTGTCCAAAACCGAAAAAACTTTGGCATAAACGATTGTTGCCGGATTGAGCCCCGAAAGGGTTACATGATGCAAATTTCCCATTGCATTTGTACTCCCCGTTGCAAAATCTGTCCAACTTTTAAGTGTGTCGTTGGTTCCGTAAACAACCTCCGAACTTCCACCGACATCGGTACTCCATGTTAACGTAAAACCTGTTTTCGATATTGAACTTACTGTTATTGGTGAGGTAATATTTATTGCACTCCCCGAAACAAAATCTTCCATTTCCCGGGGGATTAGCTGATACCCGTTTTGTGTGTCGTTGTCTGTGTACGAATATTGCGAACAGATGGCGATGACATTTATTTTTCCGGTTGGAATTCCCTGTCCCACAATTGGCGAGCTGGAACTAATTCGAATTTCTCCCGAGTTTGTTCCGTCGGTAAATGTATAATTTCTGTTTCCCGAAAATGTTCCGTTTGCATTCTCAAATTCAATATTGTCTATTCGTATTAACTGTCCTTCGTACGCCTCGCCAATTTGGTTAATGGCTAAAACTTTTGACGTGGGGAGTTGATTTCCGGAAGAATTGACTGTTAACGACGATACATTTTTTATCTCGAAAAGATTATTGTAACCCGAAACCTCGCCTGTAACGGTAATCGAGTCGCCCCTTTTTACGTCGTTTAGTTTCGAATCGTAAATAGCAAGTCCGGCAGTGGAATCCTGAATATACCTGATTGCTCCTAACTCATTTCCGTTTATAATTATACCTGAAAAAGTTGCAGTTTCCCCTTCCCTGAGTTGCCGAACATCGGATATGTTTTGTTGTGCAAAAATAGTTGTTGCACCCAACATAATTAGAATTGCGATAATTTGTCGTAACATATTATTGTTTAAATTGATGGGGGCGAAAGTAAGAAAATAGATTGAGTTTAATATACTCAAAAATTTATTTTGAGACGATAAATTTTTTAACCACAACCTTATTGTCGGTGGAGGTAATTTTAAACAGGTAAATTCCATTTTGAATGTTATCTAAACGGAGCTCCCTTTTCATTCCTGAAGAAATATATGTTTTTTTCAACACTGTTTTTCCTGCAATATTTATTAACTGAATCTCGGAAATTAGGTGCGATTTAAATTCCACATTTACTTTACTGTTTTTACACGGATTTGGATAAATATTTACCTGAAGTACTTCGGCTGTTTTTTTATGAATAGCGCTGTTTTGCTTTGCATAAATTGCAACTTCGCTTTGCGAAAAACCAGCGATTGATAAAAATGCAGTTATGGCAATTAGTATAATTTGTTTCATAGCATTCTGTTTCTTGGAGCATATTCAACACAAAAAATATGCCTTTTTTTAAATGACAGAGTTTTTGCGTAAAAGTTGCAGTGCATTTTCTAAATCTTCGGGGGTGTCTATTCCAATACTTTGCGTGTCTGTTTCTGCTGTTTTTATTGAGTATCCGTTTTCGAGCCATCGCAACTGCTCCAGCGATTCGGCCAATTCAAGTTTCCCTTGTGGCAATTTTGTTATTTTTTGCAAAACACTGGTTTTATAAGCATACAATCCAATGTGTGCCCAATAATTTCTTTTTTTATGCCAATCGCTCTCATTTTTACCTCTGAAATATGGAATAGGCGAACGACTAAAATAGAGTGCATTCTGTTGGTTGTCGCGTACAACTTTTGGCCGGTTTGGATTAAACAGTTCCTCACGGGTTTCAATTTTTTTAACCAAAGTTGCAATATCGGTTGCGCTTTCAAAACATAATTTAAGAAGTTCAATCTGTTTAGGTTGAATAAAAGGTTCATCGCCTTGAATGTTCACTACTACATCAAAATCAATTTTCTCAGAAAGTTTTTCTGCTGCTTCGGCGCAACGGTCGGTTCCACTTTGGTGCGTAGCAAGAGTTTTTATTGCATTGCCACCAAATTTCTGTACCGCAGTAAAAATTCGGTTGTCGTCTGTAGCAACCCAAACATTTTCCAATGCTTTCGACGCATTTTCGAAAACCCATTGAATCATTGGCTTATTGCCAAGCATTGCCAAAGGCTTTCCAGGGAAACGTGTCGATTCAAACCGTGCAGGTATTATTCCAATAAATTTCATTTTTCAAATATACTCAATTTTGCTTTTGGGAAAATTTAGTATTGAAAAGAATACAAAATAGTACCGATAAAAGTTATACTGATAATTGTCTTGTTTGTCAATCTATTTATTTTGTACTTTTCAACCTCAATTACAATGTACTTTTGAATTCAATAAAAAAGAAAAAATAGATTTATGAAAAAGTTTGCAATGCTAATGTTAGCAATAGTTTTAACAACCTCGGTAACATTTGCGAAAAAGAAAGAAGAAAAAGAAGCCAAAGCAAAAGGCGATACAATTATCACCAGTAGTTTGGTAAGTGCTTTAAAATGGCGTAGTATTGGCCCGGCTTGGGCAAGTGGTCGTATTGCCGACTTTGCCGTTAATCCAAAAAACCCGTCGGAATATTACGTGGGTGTAGCTAGCGGTGGGGTATGGAAAACTCAAAATAATGGAACTACCTGGAAGCCGATTTTCGATTCGTATGGTGCATATTCAATTGGAGTAGTGGAACTCGACCCCAACAACCCAAATATTGTTTGGGTAGGAACGGGTGAAAATAATCACCAGCGGGCATTGGGCTACGGCGATGGTGTCTATAAAAGTCTCGATGGCGGAAAGTCGTTTAAAAATATGGGATTGAAAGAGAGCCGGCAAATTGGCGGAATAGTTATCGACCCCCGAAATTCCGACATTGTATTTGTTGCTGCCGAGGGTTCGGCGTGGGGACCGGGTAACGAACGCGGGCTGTATAAAACCACCGACGGCGGGAAAACGTGGAGAAAAGTTTTGAAAATAAGCGAAAATACTGGCGTAAATAATATTACAATCGACCCGTTAAATCCCGATATTATGTATGCAACATCGGAACAACGTCGGCGCACTTCGTTTACAAAAATTGGCGGCGGCCCCGAAACTTCGGTGTATAAATCGACCGACGGTGGCGAAAACTGGCGTAAAATAAATAAGGGACTGCCCGGAGTAGATAAAGGCGGTATGGGAATTGCCGTTTCGCCGGTAGACCCCAATGTGGTTTATCTTATTGTTGAAGCAGCAGGTAATGCCAGTGGCTTTTATCGCTCGACCGACAAAGGCGAAAGCTGGAATAAAATGAGTAGCTATCACGCCAGTGGCCAATATTACAACGAAATTGTTTGCGACCCGGTAAACGTCGATAAAGTTTATTCTACCGAAACCATTTCGAAATACACCATTGACGGGGGGAAGACCTGGAAAAATATTGGCAACAATAAACGGCATGTCGACGACCACGCAATCTGGATTGACCAAACAGATACAAAACATTTTTTAATTGGCTGCGATGGCGGTATTTACGAAAGTTGGGACGGCGGTGCAAACTTCGACTTTAAAGAGAATTTCCCGGTAACGCAATTTTATCGTGTGGCTGTCGATAATGCCGAGCCATTTTACAATGTTTACGGTGGTACGCAAGATAATAACTCGATGGGCGGCCCGTCGCAAACCACACGCCGTAGTGGAATTATTAACGACGACTGGTTTGTTACAATGGGAGGCGATGGCTTTTGGGCAGCGGTCGACCCCGAAAACCCTGACATTGTATACACCGAATATCAATATGGAAATATGTCGCGCTACGATAAAAACAGTGGCGAACGAATTAACATTAAACCACGCGAACGCAAAGACGAGCTTACCTATAAATGGAATTGGAATACACCAATTATTATTAGCCCGCACAAAGCATCGCGCTTGTATGTAGCAGCCAATAAGGTTTTTAAAAGCGACGACCGCGGTAACACGTGGCAGGTAATTAGCGACGATTTAACAGCACAAGTCGACCGAAACAGTTTTCCGGTAATGGGAAAATACTGGCCTGCCGATGCAGTTCGAAAAGATGTTTCCACATCGTTGTGGGGAACCATTGTTGCACTCGACGAGTCGAAAGTAAAAGAGGGTTTGTTGTATGCCGGAACCGACGATGGTGTAATTTCGATTACCGAAAACGATGGCGACGACTGGACACAGGTAAAATCGTTTCCCGGAGTACCTGAATATACAACCGTTAGCGATATTTATACCGACCGTTTCGATGAAAATACTGTTTATGCAACGTTCGATAATTTAAAACGCGACGACTTTAAACCTTACGTTTATAAAAGTAGCGACAAAGGAAAAACCTGGGTCTCAATTAGTGGAAATCTTCCGGAGAACGGAACCGTTTATACAATTACTCAAGATTTTATCAGGCCTGAATTGCTTTTTGTTGGAACAGAATTTGGCATCTATTTCACTATTGATAACGGCAAAAACTGGGTTCAGTTAAAATCGGGATTACCAACTATTCCCGTTCGCGATATTGCCATTCAGGAGCGCGAAAGCGATTTGGTAATTGCTACTTTTGGCCGCGGGTTTTATATTCTCGACAACTACAGTCCGTTACGCGAAGTTTCGCACAAAATGGCTGACGAAGAAGCACACATCTTTAAAATAAAAGATGCACTTATGTATATTCAAACCGGAGGACGAAGTAATCAGGGAAGCACCTATTATACTGCACCAAATCCAAAATTTGGAGCAACATTTACCTACTATTTAAAAGAGGTGCCAAAAACAAAAAAACAGCTGCGAAAAGAGAATGAGAAAAAACTATTTAAGGAAGGGAAACCGATTCCACAACCTACCTGGCGCGAGCTGGATTTGGAGAAAAAAGAGGAAAAATCGCACCTTATTTTTACTATTTACGATGCCGACGACAACGTTATAAAACAGATAAAAACAGCACCTTCGAAAGGAATGAACCGGATAACCTGGAACTTACGCTACTCGATGACATCAAGTGTTAGCGGCAGTTTTAATCCCACATCGAATTTGGGAAGCGGTATTTTAGTGATGCCCGGAAAGTATAAAGTGGGCTTGCAAATGTGGCACGAAGGCGAATTGACAAATCTGGTTGACCCGGTTGAGTTTACCTGTAAAAAACTTAATAATACAACACTGCCTGCTGAAGACTACAACGAGAATGTTGAGTTTGCAAAGCAAGTGGGTAAATTGGCAATTGCAATGGCCGGAACACAGCGATTGATTGGCGAAACAACGTCGAAAGTTGAAAGCATTAAAAAGGCCATTTATGCAACGCCTGGTGCAAGTCAGATATTAATGGACAAAGCACGCGCATTGAGTAAAGAGTTAGATGAATTAAATTTTAAGATGAATGGTTCGACAGCAAAAGCCAGTGCCGAAGAGATTCCGCCTGAGCCTGTTCCGTTAAACAACAGAATGGGAATTATTTCGTACACACACATGGGCTCTACAAGTGGAATTACTTCAACTGAGAAAGAGAATTACGAAATTCTAAAAGAGGAGTTTCCTCCGGTGTTGAATGTGCTGAAACGAATTGTTAAAACCGACATTCCGGCTCTTGAATCCGAACTCAATAAAATTGGCGCACCGTGGACTCCCGGCCGGTTACCGGTGTGGAACGAGTAGGAGAAGCCGGATGAAATAAAAATGGGGCTATTGGTGGCAAGTAAAATGTGTACACTTATGCATTATACTTTAAAATATACTCAAACCATTTAGGTTTTCGGGAGAGGCTGTTTGGTTTTGAGTATATTTGTCGCTTAAAACTAAATATGGCAACATTTCTGTTCGATAAAATTATTTTTGGGCCGGTAAAAAGTCGTCGGCTTGGCATTTCGTTAGGCATTAATTTGTTACCTACCGATAGCAAAGTTTGCTCGTTCGACTGTGTTTATTGCGAATGTGGGCGGAATCCAAAAAAATTCAAGAAGAAGGTTACTCTTCCGGCAAGAGGTGAAGTGAAGGAAAAACTGGAGGCAATGTTAATAAAAATGGTTGCCAAAAAACAGCTTCCCGACGTAATTACTTTTGCCGGTAATGGCGAGCCAACATTGCATCCCGAGTTTGCCGGAATAATTAATGATACCATTGAACTTTGTAAAAAGCTTACTCCAAAAGCGCGTGTTGCAGTTTTATCGAATGCAACAATGCTACATAAAAAACCGGTTTTCGATGCACTCTTAAAAATCGACGACAACATTCAAAAACTCGATTCGGCTTTTGAAGAGACAATAAAACTAATGGATTGCCCGAATGATAGCTTCGATTTAAACCGTGTGGTTCAACAACTTGCTGCTTTTCGGGGGAAAGTTATTATTCAAACAATGTTTGTACGGGGCACAGTTGAAGAGCAAAAAATAGACAATACAACAAACAAGGAGATCGAGGCCTGGATTCGCTTGCTTCAAATAATAAAACCCTCGCAGGTAATGATTTATACTATCGACCGCGATACACCTGTAAATACTCTTGAAAAAATTTCGCTTGACGAGTTAAATTCCATTGCAACCCGTATTCGTGCGCTGGGATTTACCGTTCAGGTTTCGGGGTAAAAAATAAGAGATTGCAAAATTAATGGTTCGGTACATTTTTATAAGTATCTCATAAACAGAGAATTACAAGGCATAAAGTGATTGTCGTAATTTGCTAAAAATCAGACCTTTGCGACTTTGCGGCTTTGCGAGAAACAAAAATCTAACGAAGTATTGAAAATAGTACTCAATAAAAAATGCCATCACATATTTTTGTGACAGCATTTTCAGATATCTTTTAAAAAAGTGTTATTCTAAAGTTGTTTTATACCACTCCGAGCTTCTTCCCATCCATTTTATTCCGGCAACATATCCTTTTAATTTCAATAAATTATCGCTCTCCAACCAAACGTAACAATCGTAAGTTTTCCCCGATTTAGGGTCGTAAATTGTACCGTCGTCCCACTCTTTATCATCGGCTTCGTATTCCAACCCACTTAAAATCTGAAGCCCCACAAGAGAACGGCTGCGCAGAGCTTCGTCCGGATTTTCTTTATCTTTCGGAGGCTGTCCGTTTTCGTATTTCTCGGGAATCATATACACAATTGTGCCAATGTATTTCCCGTCTTTCTTCTCAATTTTAATTTTCGATGTTTTCTCTTCGTTCCACCAAATACCAACAATTTTATTGGCTTGTTGAGCAAATCCGGCCAACGAATAAAAAACCACAAACAAAACAACAACTAATTTTTTCATACTTATAGTTTTAATTTTATGGAATAAATATATGAAATTATTAATTATACTCAAACTACAACGGGGTTTGCTGAAAAGATTGGTTGTGCGACAAATTTAAACTTTGTGAGGCGAATATGTCTGTAAGTACCTCAAGATGAGTGCCAAATAAATGCAAGCACTTTTAATAAAATAGTACCCGGACAGTGTGCATCTAAAATATTATTTTCGGGATAGAACAAATTTCTTATAAAGGCACCGAAAAATTCGTAAACATAATTACCAATTTAACCTCAATTTCTTTGTATCATTGTTTTTTTAATTTAGAAGTTCAAATTATGGTACCGTTGTCGTTTAAACAGATTTCAGAAAGACTAAAAAATATTGAAATTCCAGAAATTGATTTGGTAATAGGAATTGGAACAGGAGGTATTCCTCCGGCAACTTTTGTGGCTTTTTATCTGAATGCCGATTTACAAGTGATGACACTCAACTATCGCGACGAAAAAAATAATCCGCTCTACGAAGCTCCGAAAGTGCTGCAAAAACCGGAATGGAATTTACAAGGGAAACGTATTTTACTTGTCGACGACGTTTCGGTAACCGGAAAAACAATGAACAAAGCACTGGAACAATTAAAAGGATACAATGTTACAACCCTTGCAATGAAAGGGAAAGCCGACATTGTTCTCTTCCCCGAAATAAAAGAGTGTGTAAAATGGCCATGGAAACCTTAGGAATTCATTACCAAAAAAATAGTAAAAAGTATTATCTTAAGGATTGTGAAAGGGTTAATGAAATGTCTTTTTATCCTCCCCTTTTTGTTGAGTTCGTATCTGAATTTCGGGCAAAATCAGAAAATGTTAAAACAATTTCTTACGGTTGAAAACGGACTCTCGCACAACGAAGTAACTGCAATTGTTCAAGACCACGATGGATTTGTTTGGATTGAGTATACCCGCGAAATGTTAAAACGTGGTTACACCGAAGAGGAGATTGATAAAGTGTGGGGTGGTAATTTTTTCAGAGTTTTTGCTGAAGTCGAGAAAGTGGCAAAAAAATAGTTGCCGGTTACATTTCCTGTTTTGGTTTTTGAGTTTCAGTTTAATTAAGGCGTACCTTTATTACAACTTTCTTTACCGGACTATTTGTCGCAGTTTTTACGCACGGGCGGTGTGCATTGTCGGGAAAGAAAATAAAAAACCTTCCCGGATTTGCCAGTCGGTAATTACTTTTGGAAGCCGTAAAAAAAGCAATATCTTTCGCTTTATCGTATTTCTGAATAACCGTTGTAGTATTATTTAGCGGAACTACGCCAATTTTCTCCTCTCCGGAAATAATATACTGGATATCGGCAAAAATTTTATGTGCCTCGAAACGTGAATCTTCCTCATTTTTGGTAACATACTCGTCGATGTTTGCAACCAGACTGTCGCCTTCGAGTTTGTATTTTCCAACTTTTATGGTTTTTAAATTTTCTGTTGCAAGAAATTTAAACGCTTTTTTCCAACGCTCCGGATTTTTGTGATACCGAATGGCAAACTCGCGTCTGTTTATCGACTCGTCGGGGCTGACATTCCAGCCGGCAAGCCACTCGCCACCCTCGAACCATTCGTTAATCTCTTTTTCACTCCACTCTTCAGCTTTTTTCGATGCGGTATTTGAACAGGCCATAATTAGTGTTATCAATGTAAGCGTTAAAATAAAATTTATTGCTCTCATAATAATAAATTTATTCAGATTAAAATCAATTCCTCTTTTTTCTTATTAAATTGGTTACAACGCCAATTAAAAAACCAACAATAAAGATTGCCATTGTACCAAAAACTATCGATAAATAGCTATGAAACGGACTGGCAAACGGAGCTAATTTTTCGCTTGTAAAAAATATTGGCGACAAACTCATCCACCCAATTACCAACACGCCCACCACAACTCCGGCAATAGCTGCAGTACTTTTTGCACGTTTCGAAAAGTATCCCAAAAGAAACAAACCGAGCATTCCACCGCTAAAAATGGAAGCGAGTTTCCACCAGGTTTCCAGTGCACTTTGTACGTTAATCATGGCTATGGCAATTAAAATTCCAAGCACACTAAAAATAAACGACGACGAATAGAGTATTTTCATAGCTTTCCATTCGCCGGCTTTGTCGGTTGCATTGTGTTTAAAGTAATCGTTTAAAATAACTGTTGCCGAGCTATTTACGCTTGTTGAGATGGTACTCATTCCGGCAGCAAAAACCGATGCAATTAATATTCCGGTAAGTCCGGCCGGCAACCCATTCACAATAAAATATGGGAAAACTTTATCGGCCGGAGTGCCCGGAGGCAAAAGACCGGGAGAAGCCGTATAATAAGCAAACAATCCGGTGCCAATAAAAAGGAACAGCATAGAAACAGGCACATACAACAATCCGCCATAAAGAGCCGATTTTTTTGCCTCTTTTTCCGATTTGGCTGTCATGTAACGTTGAATATAGTTTTGGTCGATGCCATAATTCTGAAGGTTAATAAACAGACCGTAAATTAATACCACCCAAAATGTTGAACTGGTAAGTTCCATTTTAAAACTCCCGAGGCTGAATTTATGGTTTGCCGCAGCAATTTCGAACAGTTGCGACGGGCCTTCGGGCATCGAAAAAAGCAAAATTCCCGCACTCAGCAAAGCTCCTGCAACCAGCACAATCCCCTGAATAGCATCGGTCCACACAACGGCCTGAATTCCGCCAAGCAGCGAATAAACCATCACGCTAATTCCGGTAACAATAATAATGGTTACAATGCTCCAGCCGGTAATTACATTTATGGTTAGCGCCAGCAAAAACAGGATGGTTCCGGTTCGCATTAATTGTGTTAAAAGATACATAACCGACACATATATTTTTGCCCACGGGCCAAAACGTTGTTCGAGATAAGTATATGCCGACGGGCTATTTATTGAACGGTAAAGTGGCACAAAAAACCGCACTGCCATATAAGTTGCAATGGGAATGGATAGACTAAAAACAAAAACATTCCAATTGGTTAAATACGCTTTGCCCGGCAGTGCAAGGTAACTGATGCTGCTAACAAACGTGGCAAAAATCGACATGGAAATTACCCAGGTTGGGATATTGTTGTTACCAACGGTAAACGACGCAGCCGACTTGTTTTTCTTATAAAACGAACTTCCAAACAGTACAACACCGGCCAGATAAACAATAAAGATTACAACATCAATGGTTCTCATAAAAAACTATTTTTTTTTGACTTAACGAAACGAAGTTTCTTTTTTTGAATTTACAACAACTCGCGATAATTTAAATTGTCAAGCATCTGTTTTATTTTTGCACGTTCGGGCTCGTTAAATTTGTGAAACGGCTCGGCCATAAAATCGTCGCAAATTCCCATAGCCGACAGGGCACATTTTAAGCCTTTTAAATAGCTCGAGTTATAACTGCCAACTTTGTAAATTGTACTGCTTATTTGAATTACTTTTTGTTGAAGTTTTTGGATTTTATCGAAGTCGTGATTTACCGACGCATTGTATAAATCGACATACAGTTTTGGAAACATATTAGCTCCGCCATTTACACCACCATGACCTCCTGAGAGAACAAAATCGGACATTATCTCTTCGGGACCAACCATAAACGTAAAATCGGGGTGTTCTTTCAGAGCAAATTGCACCTTTTTAAAGTAGGCTAAATTTGCCGAACTGTCTTTAATTCCAACAACTCCGGGCATTTTTGCAATTGCTTTTACCGTTTCGGGAGCAAATTCAATTTTTGTTTGAAATGGCATATTGTACAAAAATAGAGGTAACGAAATTTGGGCTTCAATTTCTTGCAGGTATTCCAGCAATTCGGGTTGCCCCAAAGTAAAGTAATAGGGCGGAGTTAATACAACTGCATCGGCGCCACACGCGTGTGCTTTCTTAGCAAGGGTTACACTTTCGGCAAAAGCCGAATCGGCAATCCCAACCAACACGTAAACCCGTTCGTTAACAATACGGCAGGTTTGTTCAATTAGCTCGTGGCGCAATTTGTAACTTATACTGGCAAACTCTCCGGTGGTTCCCAAAATAAATATTCCGTGTACACCGCCTTCAATCGTGTGTTCAATTAAACGTTTTAACCCTTCAATGTCGATGGTGTCGTTGTTTATTAACGGAGTAACCAGTGGAACAACTATTCCTCTGAATGGTTTTGGTAATTCTCTCTTCATTTTTTTTCTCCCTTTTTCTACTCTGTAATTTTCAAATGAATGTATTTTACTGTTTCCCGGTTATAGGTGTATGTAATAAAGAATGTGCCGTCGCGGCCTTCAATAATTGCCGGGTAACTAAATTCAGTCCCTTTTTTCTGATTTTCCAAAACAATTAACTCTTTCCATGTTTTGCCGTTGTACGATGCAAGCACCGAAAGTTTGTGACGCCCTTTTTTAACCGGATTACAAACTAAAAGCTGTAACCCCGATTGCGAAGTAACACCATCGATTCCCGAGTTGTTGTTCACTAACGAAGAAGCTTGCATTGGAGTCCAGGTTTCGCCGTTATCGTCCGACCAGGTTTCAACTATTTTGTGCTCTTTACTCCTGCATAGCAGTTGAATTTTACCTTCATCGTAAAAAAGTATGGTGGGCTGAATGGCATTAAAACCATTGTTGTCGATGGCTATTTTTCTCCAGTTTTTTAAATTGCTGTCCGATTTCTCCACATAAACAGTCCATGCTTTTTTTGTCTCGAAACTGGTTGGATACAAGATTGTTCCATCGGATAAATATTTGGGTTTATTTTTAATTGGGCCCAAAAGATTATCGGGTATTTTTACAGCCTCCGACCATGTTTTTCCGTTGTCAGACGATGTTTTATACAATCCCCACCACTCTCTCGGGCTGGGGCCAACTTTATAATAGAGAACAATATCGCCGTTCTTCTTTTCGAAAAGCACAGGATTCCAGCACGGGTAGCGGAGCGTGTCGTTAATTACACCATCGGCAACCAGTTGCGGGGTGCTCCATTTATTGTTTTTATGGTGTGAAATGTAGATACAAACGTCTTTGTTTTTTTCGCGTGTCCCGCCAAACCATGCTGCCAAAAGTCCCTCATCGGTTTCAACAACTGTTGATGCATGGCATTGAGCAAAAGGTGCGTTCGTAAAAATAAATTCGGAGGAGAGTAGCGTTGCTTTTACATTTTCCAGTACCTGTTTTTGTTTGCACGACGTGAATGATAAAGCAAATATTACGATAAAAAGCAAAGTTTTCATTTTTAGTATTTTCGATTAATTATTTGGCAAATAATAGAAATGTCCATCTTCGGCGCCAATCAACAAATCGCGTTTCCCATTTTTGTCCCAGTCGACTGTTGTAGGGCTGGTTGAATGTCCCGCTAAACGGAGTGTAGATACATTTCCTCTGTTTTTGAATGTTGTTTTTCCCTCTTTTTCACCCATATTTTCGAACCACTCAATGTTTATACTGTTGGCGAGTAAATCTAAATCGCCATCGTTGTCCCAGTCGGTAAAACAGAATTTCCGGCGTCCACTGTGTCCTGCCTCTTTCTTGTTTAATCGAAGAGGTTTTTGTGTTCCAGCATCGATAAAGATGCGCTTACCGGGATGAATGAACAGATTTCCGTTTTTACTAAACCGCTCGAAAAGTGCAAGGTATCCTTCGCTATCGAGCATTATTAAATCCATCATTCCATCTTTGTTCCAATCAATTCCATACGGAGTTGTTCGCCATTGGGTAACAAATTTTCCTTCCTCAGGATTCCACCAGTTCCATTTTGGTTTTTTTACCTCTTTGTTGCCCCAGTCGATATTAACGCCTCCCATTTTCGATAAAACTGGAGCTTCTTTTGTTCCGGTATTTTTAAACCATTCCACTTTACTCCAAATCGAGTTTGCAAGAATATCTTTTCGTCCGTCGCCGTCCCAATCGACAACGCTAAGGGTTGTGTATCCCCATTTTGCTTCGGCAGGTCCTTGAATAGAGCCGTTTACACCGGCTTGAAAACGAATAGTTTTACCATCGGCTTTTAGCTTTACCGGTTCTGCCCATTTTGGAGGGTTGCCGCCATCTAAGTTTTCAATAAATCCAATATAACCTGCCGAACTGCCGCAGAGAATATCTTCGTCGCCATCGTTGTCCCAGTCAATACTAACGGGAGTAACCAGTGCTCCAAACTTTACATATTGTGCTTGCTGACGGAAATAAACCGGCTGTTTGAATTGTGGCATTCCGTCAATAATTTTTCCGCTGTTTTCGATAAAAGCCACCCGCCCGTCTTCGTCGCCAACAATCAGGTCGATGTCGCCGTCAGCATCCCAATCTACTGCTGTTGGTGTTATCATTTGTAAATCCATTGTAATCTCTTTGCCGTTATTGGCAAGGCGTTTCGGACTTTTGTATATCGGTTTTTGGCGTGTTCCAATATTTTCGAAATAGTTAAATCCATCGATAAATTCGCCACAAATTAAATCGAGGTCACCATCGTTATCGAAGTCGGCAAAATTTGGTGAGGGCATACCAAAAACATCAATCTCTTTTCCGCCGGCTTTTAATCGCACCGGTTTTTTGTATTTATCGTTCTCTTTTTCAATTAAATAAACATAACCGTGCAGAGGGCCGTTGTGCCAGATTCCCTCCTTGTCGAATGCGTTGTCCCAACCATAATCGCCCCAGTCGCCGCGCCCAACAATGATGTCTAAGTCGCCATCATTTTCAAAATCAACATATTTCCATTGGTCGGCACGTATCTTTTTAATTTCTTTATCGAAACTTTTATCGGTATAAATAGTTTCCTTTTTCCACTTTCCGGAGGCATTAAAGTTTTTGTATTCAACAAAAGGTGCAAGTATTCTGGGCTTTCCGGCAATGTACGATATCTGAAGATTTTTTATGGCACCGGAAATTCGCACTGCCGGTTTAAATACCGGGTTTGTACCGCCGTCTGGGTTTTCGAAGAACCAAATTCCGTTGTAAGGTTTATCGGGGCAACTTACCAGCAAATCGAGGTCGCCGTCGTTGTCGTAATCGAAAGGCAACGGCCACGCCCAAAGTCCTACGGCCAGGTCAACGGTTAATTGCGGATTGTTGTATTTAATCCGAACTAACTGGTTGTCGGGGTTTTTTACATTAGTACACGATGAAAAGATCAATACTATGATGAACGAGAAAAGATATTTTTTCATATTTATTTTACTGGATTTCAAGTATAAATAAACACCAAATGTATAAATTATATGACGATGAGAAAAGTCAAAAAAGATGCCCGCAGGTAAACGGGCATCTTGCTGTTTACTAACTAAACTACTTTCCCCACAGCAGGGGCCATAAATTCTCCAAAGTTTAATTAAAGCTTCTAATTTGACGGGTTATGCGCCAGATGAGAAAAGCTATTATTATTCACGTTCACCAATGGCAACCATTGGGTCGACATTTGGTTTTCCGGCAGGTTGAACAACATGAGTTAATGGTTCTACATTTCTCTCCGACCCGTCGTAACCGGTTGTCTGATTTAATACATTACCAACATTACCAATAATATAAGGTTCATAAACTGGCCAGAAGATATGCATAGGATCCATTGTGTATTTTGTAGTAGGATAGGTCGACCATGGAACCTCATCTCTAAAGAAATTATTTTTCTCCATCATTCTGTCGTAGTAAAAACTACCGGCAGAAAGCGACACCTCGATATCTTTTCCCGACAGTGAATAGGTATGACCTTTATATGATTTTCCTGTTTTTGCATAAATTACCGACATACGAACCATCTCATCGTGGCGATATTCTTCACCATAAAGTTCTCTGCAACGTTCATCGAGAATAGCACCAATCCCTTCCGACTGCACATCGCCGGGAGTATACATTTCCATTGCATTTGCACGCTGGCGAATTATATTAATATCATCAGCAGCCCCTGAGAAATTATCTTGCCAGAATCTAGCTTCAGCTCTCACCAGATATGCTTCAGCTTCTCTCATAATGTAAATATCGCGTTTCCCTCCATCTTGTCTTTTCATTTGAGACTCGCGGTTTGGTGCGTAAAATTTGTACATTGGATAACCATACCAGCAACGAATTGAATCTTCACACAGAAGTGTTCCATTGTACCATAACCGGGCAGGTTTGCCGTACCACTCTGTTCCTTTTAGATCGGGATTGTCGTAAATTAACATATCCATATCAAACCAATTGCCTTTCTTATGTCGGTAATCTTGCCTGTCGATTTTACCTTTAAAGTCCCAAATCTCAAATTGAGAATAATTGGTAGGGCGTGCAAATCCCTGACCACGTCCCCATTTAAGCATCTCTTTTGATCTTGAGTTTTGGGCAATATCCATCCCTGTTTTTGTTCCGGTAGGTGGTGCTTTAAC
>WGCT01000256.1 GCA_015493625.1 Draconibacterium sp.
GGCATACCTTCCGAAATAGAAAAAACCGTTGCTCCCTGTTTTTTCAACATATTAATTTCGTTGTATCCGCAACTGTTAGGGCGTTTGAAAAACGATGCGTAAACAACATTAAATCCATGTCCTAAAGCACGCACCGACAACCCAACCGAAGCAGTTGTTTTTCCTTTTCCTTCGCCGGTATAAATATGAACAAGACCTTGTTTCTCTTTCATTATTAATGTTTTACAAATTGATAAATATTGGTTAATGCTTTTGCAAAGTTTACGGGGGTCGGACTGCATGCAATTTCCGAATCGATTAAAAAGATTTTATTGTTTTTGGCCGCTTTTAACTCTTTAAAACTGCGCCATTTTTTTTGTTCTTCTTTGCCAAAACCGCCCATTGTTGCAATTATTATTACATCGGGGTTTTTTAAAAGTACATTTTCACGTGTCATTGTTCCGTGTTTCATTCCGTTAGCAATATTTTCGCCTTTACAAAACAGAATGTAGTCGTTCATAAATGTATTTTCCAAAACTGTAAAAATGGGATTGGCACCAATTTGAAAGAATAGTTTATTGTGTTTGGGAAGTTGGGTACACAACTGTTTTAAACTGTCGACTGTGTGTTTGGTTTGTGCTATGGTTTTTTGTGCAACCTTTTGTTTGCCAATTAGTTTTCCAATGTAAATGGTCTGGTCGCAAATTTCGTCGAATGTTTTTGGGGTTGAAATCATCTGAATATATACGCCCAGTTTTTTCATTGTTTCAATATCTTGCCGTTTTGTTAACGACATAGCCAAAACCAAATCGGGCTGAAGTGCAAAAATCTTTTCGATATTTACATTTACCGTTGAACCTACTTGCTCAACTCCGTCGGCAATAGCCTGAGTGCAGTAACTTGTACAGCCAACTAATTTATCTTCAGCACCCAATAAATAAATGTTTTCGGTAATAGAAGGAGCAAGCGAAATAATTTTTTTAACGCTTTGCGAGAAACCTGTCAAACCTGCCAATAAAAAGAAGATAACTGTAACTATTTTTAACGTTTGATTATTGGTACCGGTACTATTTTCAATACTATTCATTGAATAAAATGTTTTGCAGGAAAAAAGGTAGAAATCATTTTTGGTGATTCCCGAAACTTTACTCCCGAAGTTCGTTCATCTAAAAAATAAATTGGTAGGTCTTCTGACTCATCCTTCAATTGCGGCCTTCCCGTTCTGTTTGGTTACGAACAGTGGCGTGAGTAGCAATTGGTTTTCGGATTTACAGCTGCGGGCACAGTCCCGGTTTTTCACCGGATTCCCTTTAAACGATTATAAAAATCGTAACCAACTTGTGGCAAAGGTAGGAGTAAATTTTTAAGTTCAAAGAAAAAAAATTGCCTATTTTAGACAGCATTTAGTTAACTCAGGACACACCTATTGTCGTCGTCCGGTTTGCCAATGTTTAAAAATTAAAACGGCAACTACAACAATAATTACAACAACGATTAATAATTTAGTTCGTTCCATTGGGTTGAATAATTTTTTTCATCACACGCATTTTATGGGTGTACCGGTTTGTGTCGACATTAAAAATTCCAAACTGATCGACATTGTCGATACGCACTTGCCCCGACGCATGAATTATTTTATTGCGTTTCCAAATAATTCCAACATGAACAATATTTCCCTCGTCGTTGTCGAAAAAGGCTAAATCTCCGGGTTCTGCCTCGTCGACAAAACTCATAGCGCGCCCCAGAGTTACCTGTTTACTTGCATCGCGCGGGAGTTTTATCCCAATCATTTTATAAATAATTTGCGTAAACCCGCTGCAATCGATACCAAAAGGAGTTCTTCCCCCCCACAAATAGGGGGCATTAAAATATTTTAGTGCCTGAGTAATTGCCACTTTTCTGGGGTCTTTTAGTTTGCCGTAAATAACCTCTCCGGTTGCCAAAAAAGTCTTTTTCGGAATAGAAAACTGTTTTAAATACGGACGCCAAACCGGCAATGTACTTCCTGCTACCAACATCAGGTTTTGCTCGTCGTTTTCCGGAACAATAGTTATTATGTCGGATGTTACTGCGGTTGGTGTGCTCTCTATTTTGCGTAAAGCCCGTGCATTAAGTGGTGTTATCATTTTCGAGTCGATCCATCCTTCGTACCCGTCGTATTCGAGTTTTACATTGGTCCAGCCAACCATTTTTTCACGAATTTCGAAATGCTCGCCAAACAGAATTTGAGTAACCATTTCGCTTCGCTCCGAAGGCTCTTTTCGTACAGGAATAATGCTTAGATTGGAAATTCCGTAGTTCATAAAAATAAATTCTTAATCCGATTTTGAAAAACAAACCATATATTTGTTTTCTGTATTACTACAAAACTATGAAAAAATGGCATTTTTAAAACATTGTAGCAGCAACAGTTTATTATTTCTTTTAATTGCAAGTAAATTATGAGTAAACTAAAAGACAGAATTAAAAAATACACCCTTGTTTTCTATTGGGTTTTTATTTTTATTGTAACTGCATCGATGCTCTTTTTAATTTTGCCCGGCGAGCCAAAATTTAAATACGAGTACCAAAAAGGATTCCCGTGGCGGCACGAAAATTTAGTTGCTCCTTTCGATTTTGCAATCCTAAAATCGGCCCAAGAGCTCGATAAAGAAAAAAAAGAGCAACTGAAGTCAATTGTTCCCTATTTTACTTTCGATACAACGTTGCAAAATGCAAATATAAAAAAGCTGGAATCCGATATGTTGACTTCAGCCGACTCGTTAAATCAAAAAAAAATAAAAATAGTACATACTATTGAAGGTGAATTACGGCAGATTTATAGTACGGGGATTTTACAAACTTCGCCCAATTTAATACCTGAGCTAAAAGATAAAAACGAAATAAAAAAACGAACAGGCAATTTAATTACCAATATTGCAATCGAAAAGTTATTTTCTGAGAAATCGGCCTACAATGCACTGGCAAAAAAAATTGATACTCTAAAAGAAGAAAATTCAAAACTTAGTGGTTGGCTTGAGAATATTGCATTAAAAAAGTATATCGAATCGAATCTTGCTTTCGATGCTGCAACTACAGAAAAAGAGGCCGACGAAGTTATCAGTAATATTTCGCCAACCCGGGGGATGGTGCAAATTGGCGAGCGCATTATTTTGGAGGGCGAAATTGTAAACAACGATAATTTTCAGATTCTTGAGTCGTTAAAAGCATCGTTTAGCAGAGAGAATAGTCACGGTATTAACCGTTATATTATTTCAATTGGGAAGGGATTTTTTGTTGTTGTATTGCTTGCTTTGGTGTTTGCATTTCTGTTTATTTATCGCCGCGATATTTTTAAACAATATCGAAAACTTGCATTTTTAATGCTCTTTATGGTGGCCATGGTTTTGCTCTCGAGCTTTATAAATAAATTCCCCAACCTTAATATTTATCTGGTTCCACTGGTAATTTTCCCCATTATTGTACGTACTTTTTTCGACTCGCGAACAGCAATATTTATGCTTGTAATAACCACATTGATAATTGGTTTTTATTCCCCAAATAATTACGAGTACATTTTGTTGCAAGTTACTGCCGGTATAGTTTCCGTTTTTAGTTTGAACAAAATGCATCGTCGCTCGCACTTAATTTTGGCAACAATTTGGGTGTTGGCAACTTATGTTGTAGTATACTCTTCGCTGAATTTAATTCAGGAAGGTTCTCTTGCATCGCTCAATTATGGTATGTTAAAATGGTTTGTAATGAGCAGTATACTTATTCTTTTGGTTTATCCGTTGGTTTATATTTTTGAGAAATTATTTGGCTTTATTTCCGATGTTACATTAATAGAAATTTCCGACAGTAATCAGCCGCTTTTGAGAAAATTGGCCGACGAAGCACCGGGAACATTTCAACACTCGATGCAAATTGCCAACCTTGCCGAAGAGGTAATTTTAAAAATTGGCGGAAATCCGTTTCTTGTTCGGGCAGGAGCTCTTTATCACGATATCGGGAAAATAGGAACGCCAAACTTTTTTATAGAAAATCAGGCATTTGGAATGAATCCTCACGACCAAATGAGTAATTTGAAAAGCGCTGAGATTATTATCGATCATGTTCATAACGGAATTAAAATGGCTCAAAAATATAGCCTGCCTTCTCCACTTATTGAGTTTATTGAAACGCACCATGGAACAAGTAAGGCTAAATATTTCTTTTTAAAATATAAGGAGGAAAATCCGGGCACGAAAATTGATGAAAAGGCGTTTGCTTATCCGGGGCCACTGCCAAAATCGAAAGAAGCTGCTGTGGTTATGTTGGTTGATGGCATTGAAGCTGCATCGAGAAGCTTGCCCGAAAAAACGTATCCAATTTTGCGCGATTTAATTGAAAAAATGATTGATCAGAAAATTAATGATAAGCAGTTGGATAATTCGAATCTTACTTTTAACGATATTAAGATTATTAAAG
>WGCT01000257.1 GCA_015493625.1 Draconibacterium sp.
AACTTCAATCTGTGTCCGTCCCTTAAAAGGGACGGCGAAGGATATTCTTCCAATTACAATAATAAATCTGTTATTTTTTTGTGTTTATCCTTTGCCGATTTATTGCCATTTTTTTAAAATTCTAATTATATCGTCTTCAACATTGTTTTCAATTATCTGTTTTATTGAGGAAGCTGATTTACCGTTCAGTTGTTTTTCCAATTTGTCAAGGTAGTCATATATTTTTTCCTCTATTTTGGTTGTTTCTGCTTCGGCCATCTCTTTCCCATTTTTGCTTGGTACAAGCATGCCCGAATCGAAAAGAGGTTTGAATTTAAATGCTCCATCTTCGTTCACACAAAACCCCACAATGCAAACCGCAGTTTTCGACGCAACGCCACTCTCCGAAAACCCATTTCCGATAGCTTTACATCTCACCCGCGCTGTCCCTTTTATAATTGCGCTTACCTGAGTAGGATGATGGTTGGAAACTATAATTTTCCCCTCCTTAAATTTTTCCAGCTTTTTCGAGCTGCTGTGCCGCACTATTTTTGTGTCTTTATAAGTTGGCCGCACTATTTTTGCTTTTCTGAATCCCCGACTGTATTTGTGTATTTTATCTTTGTGCTCGTTCACCGAAACAAGGTAATTTACTTCGGCAACTGCGTTGACATCGGTGTTGGTGGTTGCCCAGCTTTTTCTCAATTTATTTCCACCGGTTACCTCTAAAACAGCATTTGCAATGTCTTCAACTATATTGCTAATGGGACTGACAATGATTCCAAAAATTGTGGCAACCGCTCCAACTTCTCCTTTTCCGCGGTCGAACTCTTTCATCAGTTTCCTGTCGAACTCTACCGGGTCGATTGCATTTGCCTGTGTTGTGGCCGATGCTGCAACCACCCCAATTACGAACGACCACTCGCCTGGTGCAGGGGTTACAGTTACAATGTGTGTGCCTTGCACGCTTGCTCTTGCTTCAATATCTTCGGTGTTGAAGTTTTCGGGGGCGAACGTTCCTTTCTTTGGCTTTTTGCCCCACGAAGTTGCAATGGCATTGGCATATCCAACAACAATATCTCCATATCCTGTTGCGTAAGCCGAACCCGGAACAATCGGCACATTCTGGCCTTTGAACTTTTTATCGTTTTCTTTTGGGAACTTAATACCTGCCTTGCGAAAAGACTCGGCCAGTTTCTTGTCTTCCATTGCTTTGGTCAGTGTGTAAATTGTGTTCTCTTTAACGTGATTAATGCTCTTTCTAATTTTGCAGTTGCAGGATGTCGAGTCTTCGGGAGTATCTGTATTTTCTTTCGACCTTCTTTTCCCCGAGGTTCTGGTAGTTGGGTAATTCTCTTCTTTTTTTGTTTCGGTGGTTTTACTTTCGTTATTCTCATTCCCCGTTTCTTCTATTATTGCTTTCAGCTTTTTCTCCCACCTTTCGTTTAATTTCTCCCAGTCGTAGCTCACCAGTTTATCATCAGGTTTTACCTCTACTCCAATATTAAAAGTTCCCCTTTTTATTCCGGTAATTTGTATGTTTTTAGCCATTGATCCTTGTCCTTCGCTGTTCTCAAAAATAATAACTTCGGGAGTCCCATTGGGCAGTGCAACTGTATTTGGACTATTGTTTTTAACAATCACCTCAATGGGTTTTAAATAATTCTCAATGCCCGACAAAACAATTTCGAGTTCCGTTTTTTCGCCATTAAGGAGGTTGGTTTTACCAATACTGAGTTCCAGTTGAGCAATTCTTGCGGGGCATTCAATAAACGTGTTGTTGCCGGCTTCCTGTATCGTTAAATTGTAGATGCCTAATCCTTCAGGTATTAAAACAGTAATTTCGTTGGCAGTCTCCTTAATAATTGAAGCTTCGAACATGTTGTCGTCTTTCTCGAAAAGCACAAATGTATTTTCGGTATTTCCATCGAATACACCTTTAATTTTTGCTGAACTTTCCGAGACAAAAAAGTCGGGAATGGTAAAACTACTTTCAATTTCCTGACTGAAAAGTGGCTGCAAGGTGAAAACAAAACAAATAAAAATAAGTGGGAAAAGATATGGTTTGATTTTCATAACAACAGGTTTAAGTAACTTGCTAAAAGGTACAATAAAGTTGTATTGAAAACAAGAATAACTATCTTTTTGTCCCGATGTAGATTGAGACTATCCTATGCCGATGGCTTTGTTCAACGGATTTTAGATGCTAAGTTGTTAAAGGGCTTTGACCCGGTTTATCTCTATTCAGTGCCCTTAGTTTTATTCGTTATTTCTGTGTCCGTTCCTTAAAAGGGACGGCAATGGATATTTTACCTCAATTCCGCATGAACCGGCAAAAATATTTCTAAACGATTATTATAAAACTTATCGAGTTACTATCTCTTAATCCTCAATTTGGCAAACTTTAGAAGCAACTGTTTATGCCCGTGTTTTTGAAAAAAGATGGTTGCTTTATTGTTTGGTGCAACGCCTTCAACACGTAAAACTTTGCCTTCGCCAAAACGTTGGTGTTCAATTATCATTCCGGGCTGGATGGAGGTTGCGTCGTCGCCCGAAAAGGTGGCCTGCCGGTGTGCCGACTCTCGTAACGAAACCAGTTTGCGGTTATATAACGATGGTCGGGTAGGAGTTTGCAACGGCGTGTTTGTATTGGTTTTTCTAAAATGTGCTCCACGATTTTCCAGATTTTGTTGAGTTGCATTTCGTGGTTGCCTAAAACTTTGCGATACCCCCGAATCGTCGATGTATTTTTCATCCAGCTCTTCGAGGAAACGGCTTGGAGAGCAAAAATCGAGATTGCCCCAACGATAGCGTTGGTTGGCATACGAAAACCATGCATTGTTTCCGGCACGGGTAAGTGCTACATAAAAGAGGCGGCGCTCCTCTTCCAACGCCTCCTCAGTATTTTTCTCTCCACCTCGTTCCGATGGAAAGAGTTTCTCTTCGAGCCCGACTACAAAAACATTTTTAAATTCCAGTCCTTTTGCCGAATGAATGGTCATAAGTGTTACTTTGTCGTGGTCTTCGTCTTTTTCGTTGTCTTGGTCGGTTAGCAGGGCAACATCTTCCAAAAAGTTTTCCAGTTTGTCGGGATTGCCCTCTTCTTTTGCCGAAATTGTAAACTCTTGAATACCGTTTAACAACTCCTGAATATTCTCGTGTCGGCTCAATCCTTCGGGCGATTTGTCGTTATAAAGGTCTTTTAAAATACCTGTTTGCTCGGCAATGGTTTTTGCCGTTTCGTATGCGTCGGCCTCTTTGGCAATATTTTGGAAATTCAGAATAAGATTGATGAATTTATGTATCTTCGAAATCGTTCCCTTATTTAGTTTTACCTGAGTTGTTTCGTTTAATGCAGTAACTATTTTCCAAATTGTAGTTTCGTTTTCCGAAGCTGCAGTTTCGAGTTTTGTCATGGTAGTGGCACCAATTCCTCGTGCCGGAAAGTTGATAATACGTTTTAGTGCTTCGTTGTCGGAAGGATTGATTATTACCCGGTAGTAGGCAATTAAATCTTTAATTTCTTTTCGCTGGTAAAAACTTAGTCCGCCATAAATTTTATAGGGTATATTTCTTTTTCGCAACGACTCTTCAAAAATTCTCGATTGTGCATTTGTTCGGTATAAAATAGCAAAATCTTCAAATTTATAGTGGTCGCGCAGTTGTGTTTCAGATATCTCCTGAGCAACTAAAAAGCCCTCTTCGTTATCGGTAAGTGCCGAAAGAATTTTAATGGGTCTTCCCAACTCATTTTCCGAGAAAACAGTTTTCTGAATTTGCCTTTTATTTCTTGCAATTATGCTGTTTGCTGCATTTACAATAGTTTGTGTTGAGCGGTAATTCTGTTCAAGCTTAAAAAGTTTGTGCTCGGGGTAGTCGTTTCTAAAGTTTAAAATATTTTCAATTTTAGCTCCGCGAAACGAATATATACTTTGTGCATCGTCGCCTACCACGCAAATGTTTTTATGCTTGGCAGCCAGTTTTTTTACAATAAGGTATTGTGCAAAATTTGTATCCTGATACTCGTCAACCATAACATAGTCGAACCGGTTTTGGTAACGTTCCAATATTTCAGGATGGTCGCGAAAGAGTAAATTTGTTTTTAACAGTAAATCATCGAAATCCATTGCTCCTGAGAGAAACGAGCGTTTTGCATATTCTTTATAGATTGTCGAGATTTGCGGCATTCTCATATTTCTGTCAACAGCAGTAATTTCGGCATTATTTGCATAAACCGCCGGAGTAATAAGGTTGTTTTTTGCCATAGAAATTCGACTGGCAACAACGTTGGGCTTATAAATTTTGTCGTTTAATTGCAGATTTTTAATAATTGTTTTTATCAGACTTTTACTGTCGGCACTATCGTAAATAGTATAGTTCGACGGGTAGCCAATTGCTTCGTGTTCGGTTCGTAAAATACGCGAAAAGATACTGTGGAAAGTTCCCATCCAGAGGTAGCGGGCAATGTTCTCGCCGGCAACCTTTGCAATTCGGTTTTTCATTTCGCGTGCAGCTTTGTTTGTAAATGTAAGTGCCAGAATTGTCGATGGACGAACTCCTTGTTTTAACAGGTGAGCAATACGGTAAGTTAAAACCCGAGTTTTCCCCGAGCCTGCACCGGCAATCACCAACGCCGGGCCTTCGGTTCGAATAACTGCTTCTTTTTGTGCTTTATTTAATTCGCTTAAGTAATCCAAATCAAAAAAAAATATTTAATATCGACAAATGTAAAAGATGTAAAACAGTTTTGACGATTTTATAAAAGGCTTTTATTAACAAAATTCAATTTTGAGTTTTTTTACACTCAATTCGTTGATTTTTATACTTTGTCAGACAATTAAATTAAAATTATACGTTAATATTGTAGCTCAAATTGTTGCATTTATGAATAGAAATATTTTCTACTTAATTGGGTTCGTGCTCTTTTTTATGATTTCCACATCGTTGCAGGCACAACTTTCGGCTCCCGGCTCAAATGGCTCCGACAAAACAAGTTATGTTACGTTTCCCGAAACAGACAGTATTTATGTATTTTGTACTGCTGTTGAAACCGACGAAGTGGGGGGGTTGAGAATGACAACAGCTTTAACAGGAACAAAAACTTTTTTGTGGGAAAAATACAACGAAAATTCCGCTGCATTCGAGTTCTATTTTTCTGAAAGTGCTGATGCAATGTATTCTGAGAGAGCCGACTTGGGCAACGGTTGTTACCGGGTTACGGTTTCGCAGGGCGGAACAACGGAAGTTAGTCGTGCCTGGGTGTTTAATAACTGGACAAAAGCAACAGGAAATGTTTCGGAATCGAATTGCGAAAGTTTTAAGCTTACGGGCGAATTTACTACGGCAGAATTAAACTATTTCGATTTGGCTGATAATACCAAACTGCAAGTTGCAAAAGATACACGCGTACAGTGGAAAAATGGCGACGAAATTATTGCGTCATCGTTAATAACCACCGTATACGACCCACCAACAAAAAATACCGATTATACCTTGCATGTTTCCGATAAATTCGGGTGCGAAGGAACGAGCACTGTTACCTACGAATCGATTGTTACAAAGGCGTTGTTTACGGTCGATTTTGGCGAGCAGGACCCCAACGAACTGGAGGCTCCTTTAACAGTGAGTTTTAAAAATAATTCGGAAAACGGAGATGCCGGTTTGTACGAGTGGTTTTTGTTTCGCGATTTAAATGAGATAAAAAAAGAGTCGGAAGGTTCCGATGCTGCAATTGACAGTATTATGATTGTTGCCTACGACGATAATCCGGTTTATACCTACGAACGAACAGGTGTTTACGATGTTAAACTGGTCTCGAAACATGTTTCGGAAAATCATACTTGTGCCGACACTGTTTATATCGACGATTATATTAAAATCGATTCGTCGTACATTAAAGCTGCAAATGTTTTTACACCCAATGGCGACGGGGTTAACGATGTATTTATTGTTAAATTCTTTTCGATGCAGTCGGTTAAAATTAGCCTTTTTAACCGTTGGGGAAGAAAAGTTCATTATTTCGAAAGTGATAATGTTAGAGGATTTGGCGATACTTGGGAAGCATCGGTTTGGGATGGAAAACTGATGGGCGGAAGATATGCCAGTCCGGGAGTGTATTATTACGTTATTGTTGGCGAAGGGCGCGATGGTACAAAACGGCATGCTCACGGTTTCTTTCACCTTTTTAGGGAAAAAGATTAGGAGGTTGGAAAATAGGAGTTTGACGAAATCTCAATTCAAACTTAAAAAGCTGTTTTATTCCTTCTCTTCACTTTGAATGGCTGTAATGATTTGCATATAAAAACCCTCACAATTTCTTTCAGAAACATTTAAAACAAATACCGGTTCTATTTTTAGTTTTTCAATTATCTCACTGACAACTTTTTCGCGAACCACCAATAGTAAATCACACTCCGACTTCTTAATAATCTGTTCAACAGAATTTATCCAGCCTTTTCCTGAAAGTTCTAATTTGCCAATTTCATCAATAATCTTTATTTGCGAATTGGTATTTAGTAACTCTTTATTTCCGGCATCTAACCCTTCATTAAAAATATAAAACCTACCAATTTTTTCCTGAGTGAGGTCTCCCTCTTTTCGTAAGAATTTAGCTGTATTGTTTGTCGAAATAGTACCAACATCGTATCCGCTTATCGTATCGTCTTCCATAATTCGTGATGAATAAACTCCTGAAACAGTGATGTTATTATCCTGAAAATTTCTAATTAAATTTTTAATGCAAGTTGTTTTTCCGCTACCAACTTTGCCTGTAACAACAAATATTTTCCTGTTAGAATAGCTTTTGTTTTTTATCTCGTTTAATCTGAAATCGGCAAACGACATAATATGATGAACAAATAGTGTAGGGTTTTTTATTATTGTTTTTAAATCGGGCGTATTGGCAATCATTATCGGCAAACTCTCGAGCGAAAGTTGCAGTGCCAGTGGGAGCTGTTTAAAATAACTGCTGGCAAAATAGTTGCGTATTTTCGGGTTATAAAGCTCGGTTCCTAAAACAGAAAATCCCATAATAAGTAAAATGGCTCGTAAATTCATTTCAACACCAATTAAAAGTGCATCGGTTATCGATTTCGAATCGGACTGCAGGCGCGTAAAAACAAACGCCGTAACCATAGTTATTATAACAAAATAAATCCAAATACGGGGCCGTACCAATTGCCTGAGTGCTCTTTTGTAGCGTAACGACCAGATTACTGCAATGGCGATAATTATAACAGCCCAAACAAAAAAGTTAATTCGTTCAACAAGCAGAAGGGGGACAATCATAAAAAAAATGTTGACCGCGAACCATTTTAATGAGTAAGCGAAATTAGAACCACCGCGTTTATTTATTAGTGTTTGCTCGTATTTTTTGTTCACAAACGTTGCCTTGTTAGTTCCCGTTTCCATTCCGGTTCGAATTCCAATTAGTGCCGAAACTGCGCCAAATATAATTTGAATAACAAGCAGCAGAATAAGTGGTGCCCATACTGCATTAAACTGAATGCCACTTTGTTTCTCGACAAACAGCATTAAATTTGTGTAAATGTCTATTATGTTATTCCCATAATAAAGTATCATTTTAAATACTTTATAAATCAAGTTCCACGACATCGCTAATATTGAACCGATAATAATTCCCGGAATGGTGCGCCCCAACACTCTTACCGAGAGCTCGAGTAACATTGCTTCGCTAATAATAGCCACAAATGGCCCAAAAATTACGGCACTTGGCGAGAGAGTTTTTAGTAGTGCGCAAATAACTCCGGCACGCCAGAAGAGTCCGTGCTCTTTCCATTTATAACTTGCCGATATTAAAATAACAAGTCCGATTGCAGTTAATACATTGCCGCTAAAAGGTACGCGCAGATTATGCAAAAAACTCCCCAAAACAATTTCCGACGATGCCCAAATTGTTCCTAAAATTGAAGCTTTAATCCATTTCTCGCTAAGCTGCGTTTTTACCATCTGTTTCAAAATAAAACCGGGTTTGTACAAATAGAGTGTAAAAATAGCATTGAAAATGAGTTATAAAAAAGGAAGAAGAAAATAAATAAAGAGGAAAGATTTTAAACAATTTAAGTTCTGAACTTATGTGAAGTTAATGTTTAATTAAAAACTATAACGAGGAGCTTAAAAAAAGTGGTGCTTCCGAATGGAGTTGATAGACAGCTATTTAAATGTTTACTCGTACACACTTAAAAATTCAATTCAAAAAAAATAATTGAAAGATTTGGATTCTATTTATAATTATTCTATATATGTACTCATTACAAAAATAAAACGATTACATTTTGATTCAGGATAAAGACATATTAATTAAGAATGGGATCTCGCCTTCGTTTCAGCGATTGCAAATTTATTCGTATTTAAAAAAGAATAATATTCACCCCACTGCAAATACAATTTTTACCGAACTAAAAAAGCAGATTCCTACTTTGTCGAAAACAACAGTTTACAATGTTTTAAAATTATTGGCGAGTAAAAATTTAATTCACGAAGTAAAAATTGAAGATAACGAATTACGTTTCGATGCAATATTGCAGGAACACGGCCATTTTAAATGTTCGGAATGCGGGAAAGTAAAAGACGTTTTTTACGACAAAGAGTTTATTGAATTTGTAGAAAAACGAAACAAAATAACCGACATTCAGTTTAACATTATTGGAGTTTGCGAAGATTGCTTATCAATTAATAATAAGAATAAAAATTAGAAATTATGGAAAATTTAAATGAAAAAAAAGGGATGCCTCTTTTGGGCGAAAGTTTCCCTGAAATGACTGTTCAAACAACTCACGGAGTATTTAATTTACCCGGTCATTTTGCCGGAAAATGGTTTGTTTTGTTTAGTCACCCCGCCGATTTTACGCCGGTTTGTACCACCGAGTTTGTTGCATTTCAACAGAGGTACGAAAAGTTTAAAGCACTCAATTGCGAATTAATTGGGTTAAGTGTCGATCAGGTTTTTTCTCATATTAAATGGGAAGAGTGGATTAAAGAGAACATGGATGTGCAAATTGAATTTCCGATTATTGCCGACACCGGCGCCGTTGCCAATACACTCGGAATTATTCATCCCGGAAAAGGAACCAACACAGTGCGCGCTGTGTTTGTAGTCGACCCCGACGCTAAACTTCGGATTATGATTTACTATCCGCAGGAGTTGGGTAGAAATATGGATGAAATTTTAAGAGCTGTTGAAGCGATGCAGGTTTCGGATAATAATGGTGTTGCTATGCCGGCAAACTGGCCAAATAACGAGCTGCTGGGCGACCGCGTAATTATTCCGCCGGCTACCGATGTTGCAACTGCAAAAAGTCGCGACGAGGGTGTTAAAAACGGAGAGTTTGAATGTTACGATTGGTGGCTGTGCCATAAAAAACTGAGTTAACGATAACTCCATCAAGGAACAAAAAGAAAGCAGGTTTAATATTTTAAACCTGCTCTCTTTGTTTATAGTTGGTTATGTATATTCCAACATAGCTACGGCTATGCCGAAATATTTTAACTCAACCTTGCACAAAATAATTTAATTCAATCATACGGCAATTCAAAGTTAAATTGGTATTATATCGTGCTGATAATCAGTAAAATACCTAAACGTCCATCGTTGTATCAAATGGTTGATATTTAGCAGTTTAGATCTTGTCTTGTGTCTTGTGTCTTGTGTCTAATAATCTAATAATCTAATAATCTATTATTTTTACTTCAAATCAATTATTTCCCCTTTTGTTTTTTCCGAGAAACTTTTTAAATCATCGTACAACTCTTTTATTTTGTTGGCGTGGTATTCGGCAACATTGTATTTTTCTCCGGCATCGTTTTTCAGGTTGAACAGTTGTACACCATCAGTTGCGGTTACCCTAAGTTTCCAATCACCTTTTCGAATTCCTTCGGCTTTTGTTCCGTTAAAATAGTAGAGTGTAGTTGTTGGCGACTTGCTTTTACCTTTTAAAAACGGCAAAATATTGTTTCCGTCGATGGGGCGGTCGGCAGGCAGTTTTGCTCCTGTAACCGTTGCAATTGTGGCAAACAAATCCATGGTTGTAGCTATCTCCGACGAAATTTGTTTGGCAGGAATTTGTCCGGGCCAGCGCACAATTCCCGGTACACGGAATCCTCCTTCGTAGGTTGTTGCTTTCGAACCTCGCAGGGGCCCGGTTGTTCCGCCATGCCACGGTTCTACTCCTTTTTGTAACATCCGTTTTGGCAGGTTTTGCCAGGGGCCGTTGTCGCTGGTAAAAATTACGAGTGTATTTTTGTCGAGCCCCTCTTCTTTTATTGTTTTTAGTATCTCGCCCACACTCCAGTCGAGCGTTTCCACAACATCGCCATACAACCCGCCGTCCGATTTTCCTCTGAATTCGGCAGAAGTACTAATTGGTAAATGAGGCATGGCATGAGCCAGATACAAAAAGAATGGATTCTCTTTTTCAGTTTTAATAAACTCAACTGCTTTTTTTGTGTAGTCGATTATCAGATTGTCCTGGTGGTCGTTAATAACTTTTGCAGGTTTATCGTTTTCGTAC
>WGCT01000258.1 GCA_015493625.1 Draconibacterium sp.
TACAATACTTCGTTAAGTTTTTGTTTCTCGCAAAGCCGCAAAGATCTGATTTTCAGCAAACTACAACAACCTCATTACACCTTGCAATTCTCTGTTTATGAGATATTTATAAAAATATACCGAACCATTAATCTTATATAAAACACTTTTACCAACATGACTATGTAATGGCGTATAATTAAATTTAATTAGAGTATGTAATTATTCGGAAATTCGGCATACTTTTGAATAAACAATTCAGGAAAACAGAACAAATCTATGATTATCAGAAAACTGGGCGGCCTATTTTTTTTGTTATGCACTGTTTTAACTCAACCGTTAACAGCACAAATTATATCGGGCAAAATTTTAAACAAACAAAACACACCCATTCCCTACGCTACTATTTTTGTTCACGAAACAAAAGAGGGAACCATTTCGAATGCCGATGGCAATTTTAAAATACAACTTACCCGGGGAGTTTTTCATTTAACAATACGTTCGTTGGGATATATTCAGCAAGAAAAAATGGTTCAGATTGAAAGCGACAGCATATTATTAAATATTACATTGGTAAAACAAGACTTTGAGATTAAGGAAGTTAAAGTGTTCCCGGGAGATGAAGATCCAGCCTATTTTATTATCCGGAAAGCAATTGCAAAAGCTCCTTACTACCGAAAAAAGATAAAACACTACGAAGCCGATTTGTACATTAAAAGTAATTTCGAATTTATTAACATTCCCCGAATCTATCAAAACAAAATAGAAATTGAAGGGAAAAAACTCAAGCACTATTTTAAAGAGAATGTAACGTATGTTATTGAATCGCAAAACAAAATTACGTTCGACTACCCCAATAAATACGACCAGAAAGTAATTAGCAAAAAGAGTTCGCTTGTGGCATTCGACGAGCCGCCGGTTATGGGATTAATGACATCGAGTTTTTACGAGGAGCGTCCTAACAGTGTAATTTCGCCCCTTTCGTCGCTGGCACTAAAACACTATAAATTCGAATACGAGGGTTTTATTTCCGTAGGAAATTTCGATGTATTTAAAATTAGAGTTACTCCAAAACGCAGCAGCGACGAACTGGTTGAAGGCTTTATTTATATTGTCGATAAACTCTGGTGTATTTACAACGTCGATTTTAGTTCGAGTTTCGAATTTTTCAACTATCGAATTAAACAACAATACGAAAATTTAGGAAATGGAAACTGGCTCCCCATTTCGCACAGTATCGACGGGAAATTATCGATGTTGGGACTGCGGGCACTGTTTTATTATGGAGCATCGGTAAAATACACAGCAATTGAAAATAATAATTTGGATGAAGTTCAGGAAAATACAACAACCAACTTAGCTACCGACACGATTCGAACAAAACAGAAAAGCAAAAAACAGATAGCTCTCGAAAAAGAGTTAGCACAACTTTCGGCAAAAGAGGAATACACCAACCGCGATGTTAAAAAGGTGTCGCGATTAAACCGGAAAATTTTAAAAGAGCAATATAAAGATTCTACAATTGTTGCTCAATCATTTATGAGTTATAAAATAGACGACAAAAAAGATTCGTTGCAAAACAATATTTTGTGGGATACTGTTCGTGCAATTCCGCTCACTCCTGCCGAAATAAAGAGTTATGCGCAAGCCGACTCGCTTGTTGCGCTCGACAAAATGAACGTTGACACAACTGCTGGAACAAAAAAGAAAAAGGAGCAGTCGATAGCATCGAAAATTATATTTGGCGATTACGATTTGGCAAAAGACTCGCTTGTAAACCTCGGTTACGATGGAATACTTTCAACCGAAAATTTCGGTTTCAACACGGTTGACGGGTATAAGTACAAACAGGAACTGCGATGGAAAATAAATACCGATTCGGCAAAATACATTTATATTTCACCAAAAATTGGATATGCATTTAACCGAAAAGCACTATTTGGTTCGGTAACCGCTAATTTCAGAAACATATTACATTGGGGCAATAGTTTTGGATTTGCTATGGGAAAAGAGAGTCGCGATTTTAAAGCGGGAAAACAAGGAATTCAACCGGCATTGAATGCAGTAAGTTCATGGTTTTTCGCCGAGAATTACATGAAACTTTATGAAACGGAATTTGCAAAACTTCATATCTCACAACGAATAAAAAAGAATTTCACCATTTATGCCGAAGCCGATTACAACCGCTTCTCACCGTTAGAGAATAGTGTTTCGTATCTTTTATCCGACAACAAAGATTACTCGCCAAACATCCCAAAAGGGCTATCGAAGTACGACCCGGCTTTGCAACAACAAAATAGTTTTAGCTATCTTATTCATTTACAATACCAGAAGCGACAACATAAACCGTGGCTCGAAAAATCGCCGTTTTTATTTATCTACGATTTTTACCAGTTTAATCTCTATTTTAAACAAGGGGTAAAAAATATTTTTTCTTCCGAATCGGACTTTAGCCAGATTGATTTTATTTATCGTCAGCAGGCAAATCTATCGCCAAGTGCAGGACTTTTTTGGAAAGTGAATGCGGGCTATTTTTTCAACAACAGGAAGATGCACTTTTCGCAATACAAACACTTTAATACTTCTGAAATTTTAGTTCCTTTTAAATCGTTTACACACTCATTTCAAATGCTTAACGATTACGAATTCAGCACAAATAAAAGTTATCTGAACATTGGTGCCGAATTCAGAACTGAATATCTTTTACTCCGCTATATTTCGTTTATAAATAAGAAAACATGGAGCGAAAGTATTCATTTTAATTACCTTACAACATGCGGGTTAAAAAACTATTGGGAAGCAGGATACAGTTTAAACAGTCTGTTTTTTGTTGGAAACGTTGGTCTATTTACCGGATTCCGTGGAAACAAATTTGAAAGTGTTTCAGTTAAGATCTCTATTTCGGGGTTCGAATAATCGATTTAGAAATATATTCAAACCACATAGCTTCGGTACTTGTTACCAAAACAGATGAATCCAACCCTGAATAATTTTTCCTGTTTCGGGGTCGAGCTGCGAACCGTACATACTGTGCGGAATTGAATAGATAATAAGCATAACAATAGATGCCACAACTACATAAACAGGACGCTCTTTTTTACGAATTGCAAAAAACGCAATCAGCCAAAAAACAAACGCCACCAATGTTTTATTATCGGTTAAATCCCAGGCGAAAGGAACACCTGCCCACGCTTCGCCAAAAGCATACCATTGTACCCAAGGGCCTAAAATCATTCCTCCAATAAATAGAGCAATAACAGTAGCATTTGTATAAAATTTATATTTCTTGTATTTAAACAGAGCCATAATTCCGGCGAGGTTTCCAAGCAGCATTGCAAAAAACATAAAGAAAATATGGGGGGCGAGTACTCCTGCCGGGACAGCTCCCTTAAAACGAATTACCACAGGTTCTTTGTTTAGATACGCTTTTCCGTTTAGAGTAAAGTAGTATTGTAATTTTCCTGCAGCAGCTTGTTCAGGTACGTTGGCAACCCAACCACGTTCTTCGGTTATTTTAAAAATCTTATTCATAACAAACGAGTGCACGGGTTTTACCATGTATTTAAAATCTACTTCTTTGTACGGGGTGCGTGAATTTAAACGTTTGTAATAAAGTTTAGCCGAAATGGTAGAATCGGCAATACCAAGTTGAACATACGAATCGCCACCAATCTCTATACTTCGCACCAATTTTAAATTGTAACTTTTATTGTTTACCGAAACCTCTATTTTTTTAGGGTAAGTTGGTCCGGTTTTCCGTTGATAAATAACAGCACCAAATGTAATAATAAGGGCTAAAATCCAATAG
>WGCT01000259.1 GCA_015493625.1 Draconibacterium sp.
GAGTTAGACTATCTAATGAATGTAGAACGTCCGGCCATATCGAAACAAATTGGCGAAGCCATTGAAAAAGGAGATATTTCGGAAAATGCAGAATACGATGCAGCAAAAGATGCACAGGGAATGTTGGAGGCAAAAATGGCAATTATTCAGAATAAAATTGCCAATGCACGTATTTTAGACGAGTCGAAAATAGGAACATCGCAGGTTCAGATTCTAACGAAAGTAACCATTAAGAACAAAAAGAATAATGCATCGATGCAATATACGCTGGTTCCCGAGAGTGAAGCCAATTTAAAAGAGGGTAAAATCTCGATTAACACGCCCATTGCAAAAGGGTTAATGGGGAAAAAAGTGGGCGATGTAGTTGAAATAAAAGTTCCATCGGGGGTCATTCCTTTCGAAATTGTTGAAATTTCAATATAAATAAAATGGCAAGTATTTTTACCAAAATAGTAAATGGCGAAATCCCTGCATATAAAGTTGCCGAAGACGAAAACTACTTTGCTTTCTTAGATATTTTTCCGGTAGCAAAAGGACACGTTTTAGTTATTCCGAAGAAAGAGGTCGACTATCTTTTCGATTTAGACGATGAACTCTACACCGGACTGCAACTGTTTGCAAAAAAAGTGGCTGCCGGATTAAAAAAAGCAATTCCCTGCAAAAAAGTGGGAGTACTGGTTTTAGGACTTGAAGTGCCCCATGCACACATTCATTTGGTGCCCATGCAAAACGAAGGCGATTTGCTTAATTTCGCTGATAAAAAGAAATTTACACCCGACGAATTTGAAGAGATAGCAAGACTGATTTCAAAAAATATTGAATAAAAGCCCGGTTTTTCCGGGCTTTTTTTTAGCTCAATTTATACCAAGTTGAATTTGGTATTATTCCATCATTTTTTATTAACAACGCAATTTCCACACCTCAAAATCTTTAACTTTATAGCTTCGAAAAAAAGAACTGAAACAAGAAAGAAGCAAAGTAATAAGAAATGATTCCATTTACCCATTTACATGTTCACTCGCAATACTCTATTTTAGATGGAGCAGCCAGTGTAAAAGCACTCGTAACAAAGGCGAAAAAAGACAAAATGAAAGCGCTGGCTCTCACCGACCACGGTTCAATGTATGGAATTAAAGAGTTTCATGCAGCCTGCGTAAACGAAAACATTAAACCAATTCTCGGGTGCGAAACGTATGTCGCAGCCCGCTCGATTAGTAATAAAAACGAAAAAATTGACCGGTCGGGGTATCATTTAATTTTACTTGCAAAAAACAAAACTGGTTATCAGAACTTAATAAAACTGGTTTCGATAGCCAATAACGAAGGGTTTTATTATAAACCGCGTATCGATAAAGCGTTGCTCGAAAGATACAGCGAAGGGTTAATTGCATCGTCGGCATGTTTAGGTGGCGAAGTACCCAATTTATTAATGAACAACCGGATAAAAGATGCCGAAGAGGTAATTCAATGGTATAAAAATATTTTTGGCGACGACTATTATCTTGAGATCATGCTCCATCCGGCTGAAGAAATTGAGCAACGACAAAATGTTTACGACAATCAGGTAAAAGTAAACAACCTAATCATTCCATTAGCAAAAAAATATGGCGTAAAAGTAATTGCCACAAACGACGTGCACTTTACAAATGCCGAAGATGCCGACGCACACGACCTGTTAATTTGTTTAAATACCGGAAAAGATTTAGACGACCCCAGCCGGATGCGCTATACAAAACAGGAGTGGTTTAAAACACAGGCCGAAATGAATGAGTTGTTTACCAGTCAACCAGAAGCACTAGCAAACACCATGGAGATTGCCGACAAAGTTGAAGAGTTTCAACTAAACTCGGCACCAATTATGCCGGTTTTCCCCATTCCCGAAGAGATTGGAACAGAAGAGGAGTTCAAAAAAAGATACTCGGAAGAGGAGTTAATTGAGGAGTTTGGGAAAAATGCTTTCGAACGTTTAGGGGGCTACGATAAAGTAATTCGGGTTAAGCTCGAAGCAACTTATCTGCGGCATCTTACTTTTGAAGGCGCCAAAAAACGCTATGGCGACCCGCTCGACAAAAGTGTATCGGATCGCTTAAACTTTGAACTCGACACCATTAAAACAATGGGATATCCGGGTTATTTTCTTATCACTCAGGATTTTATTAATGAAGCGCGAAAAATGGGTGTACTTGTTGGCCCCGGACGTGGATCGGCTGCCGGAGCCGCAGTCTCGTACTGCACCGGAATTACCAACATCGACCCAATCAGGTTCGATCTGCTTTTCGAACGTTTTCTGAATCCCGACCGTATTTCGCTGCCCGATGTCGATATCGATTTCGACGACGACGGCCGGCAACTTGTACTCGATTATGTAACCGAAA
>WGCT01000260.1 GCA_015493625.1 Draconibacterium sp.
AGCGTAAACCTGTCATTAGTAGTAGGAACGAGGAAGAAGCAATCTGAATATTTATCCCGGGAAATAGTGAAATTAAATAAAACTTTACTATTAACCGTAAATGTCCGGTACATTTTTCTGTGAATCAGAATTGAAATTGACCAGGAGGTTCGCCAACCTGAACTGCCAGTACTTCGAAGCAAACTTGACTTTAAACAACTTCGTCTATTTTATTCTGAAACTCCAGCTCTTTATAATTATATTTTTTGTTGGCTTCGCGAACGTTGCCGGGAGAATCTTTCCCCAATAACTTTTTTACTGTGTGTGCCGTTAATTCCGAATCGGGAAAAGGTTTTATCAGTTTTTGCAGCTCTTCACGGGAAAGTGGGTTCAACCATTCATCTGCCATATTTTCGGGCAGAATAACCGGCATTCGCGCATCGTTGGAGAGTTTTGGACGGTTATGAATTTTTGCCATTAGCGAATTGGCTTTTGTAGTAACAATCGAGAATGAATTTAGAATTTCACCGGTTCCCCTATCTGTCCACTCATCCCACAATCCGGCAAAAAGTAATGGTTTTTTCTCTTTATGATAGATGTAAAACGGATACGATTTCCCTCTGAAATAGTAGTAATCGTAAAAACCTTCAGCAGGGATTAAGCAGCGTTTTTCGTTAGCTGATTTTTTAAATGCCGGTTTTTCGAAAATGGTTTCGCCCCGGGCATTTATTGTTTTGTTCCAAATACTCTCTGGAGTTTTTGCCCAGTGTGGAACCAACCCCCAAACCGACAGGCGTGGACGATAAGGCTCTCTATTTGTGTAAATAATAATTTTGGGATGCGCAAACCCCGATACCTGAAATGCCTCGTTGTACTCACTTAACTCTTCTTCCCAGTGTGCAATCTCTCCGTGATTATTATTGCGGATTGCCCTTTTTAAAGCTATTTCCAATAAGTATCTTGCATTAAAACACATGCCCAAATATAAGGGATTAAATCAATGAACCGAAAAAGATTCTTCATTGAAATTGGCTAAAGTAAAGTTCAAGAAATACGATAAATAGAACTGCTTATCGATATTTTTTATTGCTATTGTTGCTATTTCGTTTCATTCAACTATTTTTGGCTGACAGAAACAGAACACTGCTTTTAATACCGGTTATTTAAATATGCAAAAACTACTATTACTATTTATCTTTTTTTTACCGGCACTCGCATTTTCTCAGTCGAGTAATTACTGGTCGAGGAACTTTAACGAAGAGTCGTCGTTATTGTCGGGAGCAGTTGTTGGTGGAGGCTCCGGGGCATCGGCCATCTTTTATAATCCGGCAAGTATCTCCGAAATTAAAGAGTCGAGATTATCGTTAAATGCGAGTCTGTTTTCTTTTGACCTTTTAAATGCAAAAAATGCCTGGGGCGAAGGAATCGATTTTTACGATTCGCGAGGATATGTAATTCCACGCTTTTTATCGTATATGATTAAATTGAAGAAGTACGAAAACTGGAGTTTTGAAATTGCATTTTTAAATAATGCTAATTTTCTTGCCGAAAGTGTAAATTATGTCGACAAAGAGATTGATATTCTTACGCATCTTCTGGGAGATGAACGATATACCTCGTTTAACAAATATTCGAGTAAAATACGCGACGATTGGTTTGGAATAGGAGGCTCGCGCAAATTAAACGACAAACTTTCGTTGGGCATAAGTATTTTTGTTTCGGCTAAAACAATTGATTATACCTATTTCTTAAACATTTCTGCCGGCCCTTTAGGAGATCTTTCAACACCTAAAAATTCCAAGAATTACTACACAGCCAGTTACTATAATCAAGAATATATACGGTTTACCGATTACCGGCTACTTTCGAAAATAGGATTGCTTTATATGGCCGAGCGGTTTAGTATTGGGTTGAATATTACAACTCCCTCTATTGGGAATATCTATTCGGACGGGAAACGCATTATGCGAAAGTCGAGCCAAAACAACATTACCGATCCCAAAACAGGAGCACCAATTCCTAACTACTTAATTGTTGACTATAAAGAGAAAGATGAAGTACATGTAAATGCAAAAAGTCCGTTTTCGATATCGACAGGTATTACCTATCACAGTGCCGACAAAACAAAAACATTTTATGCAACCGCTGAATTTTTTGCCGAGATAGATCCATACAGAGTTGCCGAAGCAACAGAAAGTGAAAATATTAGCTCGAATCCGGGACTTGGAAATTATGATAATGATGAGTGGTTAACTTTTATTAGCGGTGCCAAACGGATTTTTAATGTTGCCGTTGGATATAGGTGGAAATTAGAAAATGATGTTATGCTTTTCTCCGGATTTCGAACCGATTTTAATTTTAAAAAGAATTTCGATTACAACCCATATGCCGAAACCAAAACAATTAAAAGTTTCAATCTCGACAAATACCATATTACAAGCGGTATTTCGATTAAGGTTTTAGGGCAGGATTTAATTGCCGGTCTTCAATATTCGTTTGGAATAGAACGTAATCAGAAACAATTTGTAAATCTTTCGCATCCTGTTGAATTTAATTACGACGAAAACAAAGCTTTGCAGGGAACTCGAACAAATACCATGAACACAATGTTAAACTCGATAAGTCTCTATTTTGGAGCAACAATTAATTTTAACAACAACAATTAACCGGATTGTTACTATTCAGCAGACTCTAACTAAATTCACCTCCAAGCTTGCCAAAGACATACCTTCGTGGCTAATTGGAATTCATCATTCTGCCATAGGCACACCTTCGTAGAAATTTGTAGTTTTTATGGCCACTGTGTTATAAGATTATTCATTGCTGTTAGATTTAACTTCCCAAAATTCAACAGCCACAGGTTCGCAGATTTTTTTAACTCGGAATTCATCATTTGCAATTTTTTGTTTTGCGGTGCGTGTAATATTTTCGCTTTTTACAACTTCTGTGGACGCACCTTTTTGCTTCGCGCATTCCAATCCCCGGGATACCAATATTTTGTAGGCCACAGATTCGCAGATTCTTAAATCGAAATTCATTATTCAGAATTCGTTATTCGTTATTCGTTTTTTTATAGAAACTGTGCCATAAAATAAACAGCCTAATAATATTGGGCTCTGATTCTAAACAGCGCAAATTCTATTTTCAAAATTACTCTAGTACATCGGTAAGAACCACCCCCTTTTTATAACGAAAAACATTCCCGTTCAAGTCGAAAATTTCAACAATAACTACATAAACACCAAGGTTTTGCCGTTGTCCGGTTTTGTCGGTTCCATTCCATTTGTAACTGCCCGAAGTTCCCAATATCTCGTTTCGTGCAAGCTGAACGATAAAACGTCCTGCAGCATCGAAAACAGAAATATTTATATAGTAACCCGAATTGTCGAGTTGGTACTGAATTGTAAAATCATCGTTGTACCCATCGGAATTTGGCGAAAATGCTTTGGGAGCAAAAGTCACCACCGGCTCAGTTTTTGTATCGGTTTCGGCTTGCGAATTTCTATATCCGGGCGTTCCGTAACCGGCTTGTGTTGCTGCCGAATGCCAGTTGCCAAAGTCGGTTGTTGCTGCAAAAACCGATGTTCGTTCCAGTGCAACTCCCTCCTTGTCGGCAAGCAGCGGGGCGTGCATACTAACAGTATAAAACAGCTCATCGATTACCTCCCTGTTGGTATTGAGTAACACCACATAATCTCGGTCGTTATTAAACGACGGAAATTTCTGCATCTGTAAAAAACAGGCGGCACATTCAATGGTAAAAAATGGAAAAACACCGTTTGTATCTTTTGTAAGTGCCAGATAGCCGCCCGGTTCAAATACAATATTTTCGTTTGTAAGCGGAACAGTTTGAGTGAGTTCAAGATTTTTATCGCGTGAGGCAAGACAGAGTTTATTGAGTGGAATTGGTTTTGTTGAATAATTATAAATTTCGACATAATCGTTGCCCCCGTCAACCGGATTAAAAAGCACCTCGTTAATCAGCAGGTCGCCCCGATTTATAATAACCGGATTCTTCTCCTCGCCAAAAACAACCACCTCGTCGAGTATTACCTTATCGGCCGAATAGTGATTGTTGATGTAAACAACCACTTGAAGTTTTTCACCGTTTAATGCAGTTTGCTGTACCAAATTCGACCCCCAGTTTCCTCGGTTATCACTGTTTTTCTCGAAAGGAATTTCGTTGCTTTGGTCTATAATATAGAATGCTTTTAGGTATTTGGTCTCCTCGTTTTTACCACTACCCGTTTCGCCTGCAGTAAGCTGAATTGAGATATTTTTATATTCTGAAATATCAATCTCTTCCGATCTCCAAACTACTTCGCCGTTAATATCGCGGCACTCGAACCGGCCACCACCGGTGGTTACCGTTTTTGCATAATCGGTTGAGGTGGTCACCTTAATTTTCGAGAAATCGAGAGTCCACGTTGTAACTTGACTAAAATCGTGCTGAACAGAAGAGCTGTTTTCGTCGCCCCAGACTCCTTTTTCGGGCAACAAAAAACTCTCCCTCCAAATTTCTTGTGCCGTAACCGGGTTATTAAGAAAGAGAAATAGGTATGTTAATAATATCAGAAGATTACGAATCATCATATTTACAATGTAAAGCAAAATAGTAACTTTGGCCGACTTTTTAAAAATAATTATCGAAAAAAGATAACAAAATGAAAGTTATTTTTTGACGATTTATTTAATGCGGTTTATAAAAAAAGATTTTACAAATGAGAGTTGCAATTGTTGGAGTTAGCGGAGCTGTTGGGCAAGAGTTTTTACAAGTGCTTGCTGAGCGGGATTTCCCGCTGGATGAATTAGTTATTTTTGGGTCGGCAAGAAGTGCCGGAAAAACCTACGAATTTAAGGGGAAAGAATTAACAGTTAAAGAGTTAAAACACGGCGACGATTTTAAAGATATTGATATTGCCCTGACTTCGGCAGGAGCAGGTGTTTCGAAAGAGTTTGCTTCGACCATTACAAAACACGGAGCAATAATGATTGACAATTCGAGTGCATTTCGTTACGATGACAATGTGCCGTTGGTTGTGCCCGAGGTAAACGCCGAAGATGCAAAAAACCGTCCGCTGAATATTATTGCCAATCCAAACTGTTCAACCATTCAAATGGTAGTTGCGCTAAAACCCATCGAAGACCTTTCGAAAATTAAACGGGTGCGTGTTGCCACTTATCAGGCGGCGAGTGGCGCAGGAGCGCAGGGAATTGCTGAGCTGGAAGAGCAGGTAAAAGAGGTGGTTGAAGGGGAAAAAGTTACGGTTAATAAATTTCAACACCAGTTGGCTATGAACGTTATTCCTCATATTGATGTGTTTTTAGATAACGACTACACCAAAGAGGAGATGAAAATGAATTGGGAAACCAAAAAAATTATGCACACCAACGCCGAGGTTAGTGCTACTTGTGTACGTATTCCGGTAGCTCGTGCTCATTCCGAATCGATTTGGGTGGAGACCGAAAAACCACTATCGGCAAAAGCTGTTACCGAGGCATTCGAAAACTTTAATGGGCTGACTGTAATTGATAATCCGGCAAAAAACGAATATCCAATGCCACTTTTTGTTTCGGGGAAAGACGATGTTTATGTTGGACGTATTCGCCAGGATATTACCGACCCCAACAGTATTACTTTTTGGTGTGTTGGCGACCAAATTAAAAAAGGTGCTGCACTGAATGCCGTTCAAATTGCCGAATGGTTGATTAAAAACGGAGAGGTTTAGATTTTTATTTGCAATTAATATACTCAACCCGAGCTAAGTTTCCGGCAGGGGGTGAAGTGGCAACCTTGTGAAGACGCGCCCGAGTGTTTGTTACCAAACGGCTGCGACCGGAGGAAGCACACGGATTGGTTACAAACACCGGAGTGCGACTAGCAAGTTAGAACGGAAGACCCGGCAGCCGGCATTAAAAAAATCTATTGTTCGCCGGTTTCCCATGCCGAATTATAGAGGTAGTCGTTATACGGAAAACGCTGAGAATGAATGCTTTTTACCTTTTCGTACAGGTCGGTTTTAAATTTGTTGATGTTTGTTTTTTGTTTTGCCGAAATAAAAAGGGCGGGCATATTGCTTTTTGCCATCCACGAATTTTTCCACTCGTCGAGGGTAAAGTTCTCTTTTGTTCTCGGGCTTAAATCGTCGTCGTCTTTTGCTACAAAACGAAATGCATCGATTTTATTGAATATGTAAATTGTGGGTTTGTCGCCGGCGTCGATTTCGTGTAACGTGTTATCAACCGTTTCAATCTGCTCTTCGAATCCGGGGTGAGAGATGTCGACAATATGGAGGAGGATGTCGGCTTCGCGCACTTCGTCGAGGGTCGATTTAAACGACTCGACCAGCCCGTGCGGAAGTTTGCGGATAAAGCCAACCGTGTCGGCAAGCAGGAAGGGCAAATTGCCGATGACCACTTTTCGAACGGTGGTATCGAGGGTGGCAAAAAGTTTATTTTCGGCAAAAACTTCCGATTTTGCCATCATATTCATAATGGTTGATTTGCCAACATTTGTATAACCCACCAGTGCTACGCGCACCAGTTTTCCGCGGTTTTTTCGCTGGGTAGCTTTTTGTTTATCTATTTTTTTCAGTTGCTCTTTCAGGCGTGAAATTTTATCGAGAATAATCCGTCTGTCCGATTCGATTTGTGTTTCGCCCGGTCCACGCATTCCAATTCCTCCTTTTTGCCGTTCGAGGTGTGTCCACATTCGCGTAAGCCGCGGAAGTAGATATTGATATTGTGCCAGTTCGACTTGTGTTTTCGAGTGAGCAGTTTGTGCCCGTTTGGCAAAAATATCGAGAATGAGGTTGGTGCGGTCGAGGATTTTACATTCGAGAATTTTTTCGATATTTCGCAGTTGTGTAGGCGAAAGTTCGTCGTCGAAAATTACTGTATCGGCCTCGGCAACTTTAATGTAGTTACCAATTTCTTCGAGTTTTCCCGATCCGACAAAAGTTGCTTTGTTTGGTGTTTCGAGCTTTTGAGTGAATCGTTTTAATACAACTGCACCGGCGGTGTCGGCCAAGAACTCCAGTTCATCTAAATACTCTTTTATCTGCTTCTCGTCTTGCTGTTGGTTTATTAATCCAACAATTACGGCACGTTCAGTAACGGGTGCGGTCTCTATCATTCGTTAAAATTGTTTTAAAAAATACATTCTCTCAATACATCTTGGGCAAAAAAAAACTCCTGTTCCGAAGGCGAAACAGGAGTACAAAAGTATAATTTTTTATTTTATTGTAATACAAAGTTAATTGGAACGGTGTACGAGACGTTTACCGGTTTTCCGCGTTGTTTTCCGGGTTTCCATCGTGGGAGACCGTTTACAACCCGAAGTGCCTCTTTGTCTAACGACGGGTCAACTCCCCGTGCAATTCTTGCATTGTTAATAGAACCGTCTTTTCCAACAACAAAAGTAACGTAAACTTTTCCTTGAACGCCGTTTTCTTGAGCGATTACAGGATATTTTACATGTTTAGCGATGTATTTCCGAAGTGCCATCTCTCCACCGGGGAACTCGGGCATATCTTCAACAATAAAGAAAACTTTAGCAGTCTCTTCTTCCTCTTCTTCCTGAGTACTAACAACCGGAGCCACGTCAATTACTGTTTCGTCGTCGGCTTCCGAGTCTTCAATTTCCAACTCATCTTCAATCTCCACATCATCTTCTACAATGTTTAAAACCTCAACAACTTTTGGTGGTGGAGGTGGTGGAGGTGGTTTAACTTCTTCTCTGGTAATCGGAATAATCTCTTCCTCAACATCTTGCGACTGAACTTTTCCCAGCGATTCGGCTTTCGACTGTTTTGCAGTCCACTCAAAAGCAAGAAGTGTAAGTCCTAACGCAACAACTAATCCAACAAGAAGCAGCGTAGTTCTTTTACCCTCGAGATCGGCTTTTTCTGATTTTTTTAATTCCATGGTAATAAATTTAATCTATTTTTTATTTCTTAT
>WGCT01000261.1 GCA_015493625.1 Draconibacterium sp.
AAAGCAATAATGCTCCCCATCGAATGGGCAATCAGTAAAATCTCATCATCTTTATATTTTTCGAGAAGTGAAATTAAACGACTATTTATTTCATCTCGTCGTTTGCAGGCTTTTTCATTTGTTTCGCAGTTTTCGTTAAAATATACCTCAAGCTCGCTAAAATTATTATGAATAAATTTTTTAGGTACTTTAGGGAAGCGCAAACTAAAATCTTTCTTCAGGAAAATCCTATATATTATTTTTTTTAAGAACAGTAATAATCTTTGTCTAATTATGTGGTTTTCAACTTTCTTGATTTTCTGCGATGGGACATAATATTCATCTATAAAATAGGGGCTTTTTGTATCTTTTTCGTCCGGAGAAAGTGGTTGGCCATGCAAAATGTCTGCCCAATATGCCAGTTCCATCTTTGGTAATTGCACCTCCGAACCCAAATATGCAATGCCTTCCATAATCGATTTTCGTCCCCACTCCAGCAGGAGGTTCTTTGGCGGTTTATTTCGTAATCCGTGTATTGCAATAATTACTTTCGCCATGGTCTTTTATTTGAAAAACATTTGTAATTGGATACTTGCATAATAATTCTTGATAGTACCATTTTTAATCTGGAAATAATTATCGAAGAAAAGCTTTGTTTTATTTCTGTTTATCAGGTAGTTATATCCTAGTCGATAGTGCGGATAATGCGTCTCGGAATATGTGTTTTTATAATCTTCGAACGAGAGAACAATTTCCGATTTCCGAATTTTTGTAGTGGCTAAAAAATAGTACCCGTTGGCTTGTTCTCCCTCAAAATTGGCATTCAGGTATTCTGCCTGCATACCAAAATATCTCGATGTAAACATTGCAAATATATTATACCTGACATCGGTTCCGGTGTATAAAACCGAGTCGGGGAAAACTTTTTTTATCTGTAAATTCTCTGTGTTCCTATACATTAACGAGTAACCCAACTGCACTCTGTTTTTGTTAACAGGAATAGAAATTGACGTTTTATGTGTTAACATAAAGACCTTATTATCAAATTGATACTCTTTTATTCCGTGCCCATTAAAAGCTCCAAAATGAGTCTCTAAAAGATTGCTGGATGAGTGAAAATTAATTTGAATCCCAACATCGCGCACTCCTAACGTACCATTGGGAATAAGGGCATTTATGACTGCTGCCCTTTCAATTGCCGCAATATCTACATCGCGTTGAAACCGTTGCAAACTATATTGAGGAACAAATTGCCCCATATCGAATGAGAAGAGGCCTGTTTTATAGTTGATTTTTACATCTTGTAAAAAAAACTGCTCTTGCATCCAACTGGCAAAAAGTGCTTGCACTTTGTACGACCAGTGTTCTGAAAATTGAGGAGTAGATTTTACCCAAAATTTTAACCGGCGCACCATAATGCTCGAATTGCCTCCAAAATTACTTGTTGCTCGCAGTTGAGTGTATCCATTCCAGTCAACTTTTGTTTGGGGTTCACCGTTTTGCGAGAATCCGTTAAATTCAAGAAGTAGTAATATAATTAAAAGAGTCTGTCTCATTTCTCTCAAAATAATTTAAAAATTAGTTTTACGGCCATTAATAACAGTATTACGGCTAGTATTTTTTTAACTGTGTTGGCATTTAACTTCTTTTGCATGAAAATTGTTCCGAGTGTGGCTCCTGCAACTCCTGCAACCGATGCAATTGTTAAGATTTTCCAGTCGATGTTTCCCATTGCCCAATAAGTTAAAAATGCTGAGAACGACGAAAAAGGAACAACAAAAGCCGTAATTGCCGTAATTTTTTTCGGATTAAAACTTATCATTAAAAGTAAAGGTGAGATTATACTTCCACCGCCAATTCCGAGCATTCCCGACAACAATCCGGCAAATGCGCCAATTAATGTCAACTGAAAATACGGTGTATCGGTTCGGTAATTCTCGTGTTGTTTTTTCTTATGAAAAAGAAACATAAAACCCGAAAACAGTAAAAAGGCGATAAACAGATAAAGAATAATTTCGTTGGAAATAAATTTTGAAATGTACGCACCAACAATTGCAAAAATAAACGAAGCAATTATTATTGGTAATCCCATTTTAAAATCGAGGCGTTTATTTTTTATGTTTGTAATGCTTGCGCCAATTAAACTTACCGTGTTGTTAAAAAGACCAACCGGTTTTGCCACACTAATTGGAATGCCTAACGATACAAGGATAGGAATAAGAATTATTGCGGCACCAATTCCCCCAAGCGAAAATACAAAGGCAGCAATAAACGAAATGATAAAAATCAAGATATCCATTATACTAAATCGTCTGTTTTGAAATTTGTTTAAAAATGCGTCCCGGTTTTAAAACGGCACCAACATCTTCGTTGCCTGCCGAAATCCATTTCGTACTCTTAAAACCTTTCGAGATTAAATAGATATAAGCCCACGAAGCTCGTGTTTTCGACGAACAAAATGTACCTATTAATTTATTTTTCGGGAGTTCGTTAATTCTGTCGGGCAGCTCTTCAATAGGAATCTCAATAACTTTAATACCAAACAAATCGAAGCTGAAACGCAAAGTATCACACTCTTCCTTTGAACGGACATCTAAAAAGATAGCATCCTTTTGTGTTAAAAACTTTTCGATATTGATTACATGTTTCCCGGCTCCGCAGAAAGCTAAATCCATTTTTTTAAGTGCTTTTTCCATAATATCTATTTTCTAATCATTCTCTGTGCTACTCTGTGAAAATTTCGCTGTGTTACACTGTGGTTAGATTTTTTCTACCACAGAGTTTCGCAGAAATTTACACAGAGGTTCAAAAAGTTTTATTTCTTATTCAAACCATTACCATAAACAATATCATACAATTCAACCAATCTCATACCTGTTCCGTGAGCATCTCTGATGGCAAGCGGGTCGTTTTCCAAACCACCCATTTCGGTAAATGTATAACCGAGTGCACCGCTACCGCCCAAAATCATCCGGTGGCGAAGCATAAAAGCGTGCAGCGTGTTAATGGTACTTTCAATGTAGCGGCGGCCTGTAATAACGTATCCGCCAATTTTATTCCGCAAAGCGCCTTTCATCCACCAGGTGCGTTCCATCAGCATTTTTAATTCGGAACTAACATCGGAAAACTGCGAGGGTGAACCAAAAAGTATTATTTCGGCCCAAATCATATCTTTTAAAACCGACTGAATATCGTCGTTAATAGTGCAATAGCCGGTGGTTTTACATTCGCGACACGGCCCACATCCCGAAAATTTCAATTCGCCTAAATACGCTTTTCTTATTTCTGCTTCTTTTGGAAATGCAGTTAATGCAGCCTCTAACATTTGAGCTGTATTGCCGTCCTTTCGGGCACTCCCGAATATTACTAAAACTTTCATCTGTATATAATAAAGTTTAATGATTAATAATCAGTTTATTATGACTCACCCTCTTTTCCCTCTCTACGCGTAGAGAGGGACGATAATTTGGTAGTCTGATTTATCAGACTGCTAAATTATCAGGGTGAGTAATAAATATGTTGTTTCTCAATATACATCTCCTTTTGTAGCTGCTCCTTTAAATTTAGACCCACGGCGATCCGGGTTTCACATTTTAATTTTTAAATCTCACACACACTTTCGTTAAAATCGACATCAAAAAAATCGTTCAAAAGAGTTTTCGCTTTTTCCCAGTTCTCTTGATGAATGCAATACTTAATTTTTGGAGGATTTACTTCGCCTTTAATTAAGCCGGCATCTTTTAACTCTTTAAGGTGTTGCGAGACTGTTGACTGGGCAATGGGCAAAATATCGACCAAATCGCCGGTAAAGCAACACGCTTGTTTGTGTAAGTATTGTAAAATTGATATTCGAATGGGGTGCCCGAGTGCCTTTGTAAAACGGGCTAATTGATTCACATCTTCCTTAAAAGTTGTATCTATATTTGCTCTTTTCATTTTGCAAAGATAATAAATAATTTTTATTCATCGTATA
>WGCT01000262.1 GCA_015493625.1 Draconibacterium sp.
AACAAATGCTATGCAAAAATATTTTAACTCAACCTTGCACAAAATAATTAAATTCAATTAAACGGCATTATAAAGTCAAATTGAATTATAAAAACTAATAAAAAGAATTTATCAACTGATTGTCAGCAATCTAATGTGTATGTAGAGTTTGACTCATTATGAAGTTGTTTAAAGTCAAAAAAAAATAACCTGTCACTCTCTAAAAATCCTCTTTAACTTTAAACAACTTTAATTAATAGAATTAGTAAACAAAGTTTTCAGGCCGTAACTCTGTAAATTTCTCACCGTTTACGTTTTTATATTTTATTCGAATACCATTCCAAATTGCCGGCCAGCCTCCTAGCACGTTGTTAAGGAAAACCATTTTAACGGGTTGCAATCCTTTCTTTAATGCTATCGATGCATCTTTACGCGAGAATCGTTTCACCTCTCCGTCGTTACTAATTAGCAAAACACCTCCTACATATAACTCGTCCATATTCGAAGAAAACTGATAAATTCCATCTTCAGGAATATTTATATAACCTTCGAAAATACCCACACTTGGATGATGATAGTCGAACATACGATTTGTTGTATTATACTCTTTTGCAATTTTCTCTTCCCACTTTTTAATTCCTGTAATTTTTTTCACCGAATAAAACTCACCTTCGGCAATTTTAAGTTTCAGCCCACTGTGTTTTGCATTAACTTTTACCGCTTCAATCGGATTTTGTTTTACAACCGAAATGGTTCGAACAGTGCCCATTTTCCCTGAAACAAGCGCACTTCTTATTTTTACGGTAGTCGATTTATCGACTTTTAACGGAGCCGAATATTTTTGAGACTGAAGTGTGGGTTCAGTACCATCGAGCGTATAATACATATCGATTGGGCGGGTTGTTGTAAACTCCAGCGTTGTTCCTTTATTGGCAATGGCAATGGTATTAATGGGCCCTTCGGGTTGCGGAATATGGTAGTTTATGTTATGCAAATCTAATCGCACAAACTGGTTATTCATTCTTTTTAAGAACCCGTTAAAGTCTTTCTTTTGAGGTTGAGTCCAGCCCACTTCAGCCAAAGCAATAATACGCGGATATACACGATATTCAACCAATTCAGGTGTGTACATATATTCTGTCCACACATTTCCCTGTGTTCCTAAAATATGTTTTGCATTTTCTTTATCGAGTTCTTTAGGAACGGGTTCGTAGCCATACGACTCTTCGAGCGTTGTATATCCGCCTATGGCAACCGGCTCAACTTTCGAGCTTCCCTGATAGTGGTCGAGATAAACCCAGTTTCCCGGAGTCATAATTACATCGTGTCCTTGTGTGGCAGCTTCAATGCCACCTTCCTCGCCACGCCACGACATTACCAGTGCCGACTTGGCCAAACCTCCTTCGAGAATTTCGTCCCAACCAATCATTTTTTTACCACGGGCAAGCAACATTTTTTCTACACGCTGAACAAAATAACTTTGTAATTCGTGTTCATCTTTTAACCCTTCAGCCTTAATTCGTGCCTGACACAGAGGACACTCTTTCCATCTGCTTTTTGGTGCTTCGTCGCCTCCAATATGAAAATATTGGGAAGGAAATAATTTTGTAACCTCATCAATTATATTTTCAAGAAACTCGAAAGTCTCTTCTTTTCCGGCGCAATAAATATCGGGTTCAACGCCCCAAACATTACGAACTTTAAAAGGGCCACCTGTACACGAATATTCGGGATATGCAGTTAAAGCAGCCAGTGCATGGCCCGGGAGTTCAATTTCGGGAACAACCTCGATATGTCTCTCGGCTGCATAGGCAACAATATCTTTTATCTGTTCCTGTGTATAAAAACCACCATACTCTTTCCCTTCGTTAATTCGTTTCGACCCTATTTCGGTAAGTTTTGGATATTTTTTAATCTCAATTCGCCACCCTTGATCTTCGGTTAAATGCAAATGCAACTTATTTAATTTATACATGGCCATTACATCGAGTTGCTTTTTAATAAAGTCGACAGAGTAAAAATGGCGACAAACATCGAGGTGCATACCCCGCCACTTAAAACGCGGCAAATCTTCTATCGACACGCACGGAATGTTCCAGTTAATCTGCGAAACTTTCTCCCGGCTTTCAATTTCGGCAGGCAGTAATTGCAAAAGCGACTGCATTCCATAAAACAGTCCGTGCGAGGTTGCTGCAAGAATTGATATTTCGTTAGGAGTAACAAGCAGGCGATACCCTTCGTCAGCAATTCCACTGGCAGCATCAACAGCCATTGTAATTGTATTTTTAGTGGCCGACTCATCAAAACTCAAATCGAATCCGGTTGAGTTTAAAACTTTCTTTTTGAAAAAATCGGCAACACTTTCGGCATCTGTACCTGTTACATTGAGTGTTGTTTTTTTATTCAGTTTAAAAACTCCTTCTTGCTGCGTTATTGAAGCGGGAAGCGGAACAATATGAATTCCCTTGTTATACTCTTTTACCTCGTATTGTTTTTCGCCACAGGCCATAAACAACAGTGCAATAACAACAAAACCAACTATCTTTTTCATAATTTAACTATTTGCAATTTTTATTTTATTTCGTATCATCCTGATAATAATCTCGCAATTCTTTAAGCCTTTTTTCAAGTTTTTTCTGAACAGCAGCGTATTCCGTATTGCCGAATATATTATTCATTTCGTGTGGGTCTTTCTTTAGGTCATACATCTCCCAAACATCAATGTCGTTATAAAAGTGAATTAATTTATACCGGTTGGTTCGAATTCCATAGTGGCGTTTTACTGCGTGTTCATTCGGGAATTCGTAGTAGTGATAATAGAGTGCATCGCGCCATTTAATGTTTTTATTTTTGTTGAATAGAGGTTTTAACGAAACTCCTTGCATCTCTTTTGGAATATCAACTTCGGCAATATCGAGAAAAGTTGGAGCATAATCGATATTCTGCACCAGTTCATTTACTTTTCCTCTTCTTGTATACCCTTTAGGAAGGCGCATCAGCAGAGGTGTTCTAAACGACTCTTCGTACATAAAACGCTTGTCGAACCAACCGTGTTCGCCCATATAAAAACCTTGGTCGGAAGTGTAAACAATGAGTGTATTATCGGTTAACCCGTTTTTATCGAGATAGTCTAAAACACGACCAACATTTTTGTCAACCGAGCGAATGCAGGCACAGTAATCGCGCATGTATCGTTGGTATTTCCAAAGGTCTAATGCTTTGCCGGTGTAGTGTTTTTCTAAAAAATCTTTTGTTATCGGGAGATAATGTTTATTCCATCGTGCGCGCTGTTTTTCGTTCATACGTTTAGTATGATCTACTTTACCAAAACGGCCTTTAACATTTAATTTCAGGTCGTAATTAATGTCCATATCTTTTTTTCTGATACTTAATTTCTGTTCGGCAGCTGCTTGCCGGCCTTCGTAAGTATCGAAAAAGTTTTCAGGAACAGGAAAAACTTTATCTTTAAACTCATCGAGATAAAGAGTATCGGGTTCCCACGTGCGATGTGGAGCTTTGTTATGAAGCAATAAACAGAAAGGTTTATTTTTGTCGCGCCCGTCTAACCATTTTAGTGCAATGTCGGTTGTAATATCGGTTACATATCCTTCGTGCCGGGTTTTTTTCCCCATTTCAATAAAGTCGGGATTGTAATACTGCCCCTGCCCCGGAACAATATTCCAATAATCGAATCCGGTTGGATTGCTACGCAAGTGCCATTTCCCAATTATTGCAGTTTGGTAGCCTGCTGCTTTTAAAAGCTTCGGAAAAGTTACCTGATTACTGTCGAAAGTAACACTGTTATCAATTTGTCCGTTTTTATGTGTATGTTTTCCGGTTAATAAAGTAGCCCTACTGGGTGCACAAATAGAGTTTCCCACAAAACTGTTTTCAAATAAAATTCCCTGATCGGCAATTCTGTCGATATTGGGTGTTTCCATTAATTTATTGGAGTATGCACTAATGGTTTGATACGAATGATCGTCGGACATAATATACAGAATATTAGGCCGCTCAATTGCTTTTTTTTGTTTCTGGCAACTTGTAATAATTAGCAAAACAGAAGTTGCAAATAAAAGCGATTTTAGGAGATTCGTTTTAATTTTCATTTTATTTTCATTTTCATTTTCATTTTAATTGCAAAATAGATAAAAATCAGGCGATACACTCTATTAATTACGATAACGCAAATATACATCGAAAAACAAATTAATCAAGTCAAATGATTTATTATATATTTGCATTTTTAATAAACTAAACTAAACTAAATCTGATGCAACCATGGGTGACTTATTGTCAATATAACAACTTACGTTTTTACGCTCCTGTTTTTCAGAAAATTTGAATACAACGATTTTTCTCTGTACAAGAGGTACAATGCACATAGTATATAAA
>WGCT01000263.1 GCA_015493625.1 Draconibacterium sp.
GGGTTGTAGCAGTTATTGTTACGACCCAACTGCAAAAGCTATTTTATGAAAATTTTTCTTTTAATATTTGTTGTAATTTTATCTCTAACAGGTAAAGCACAAACTAAAACAGAGTACAAAAGATTTATAGTAGGAGGACATATCGTAAATCGCAATATTAGAGGGTATAATTATCTGTACATTTATCCACGCTTATCATTTGAATACAATGTATCTAAAACTTCTTCTTTTGAATTTTTAGCAGAATATATAAATCATAAGCCAACTGGCACGCAAGTTATCAGCTATCCTTTAAGTGTTGGATATAAATTAAATATTTTGCCATGGTTTATAAAAAAAGATGAATTTACAGACAAATTAAAGATTTATAATAGTTTCCGATATACTCTTCTTTTAAGTCCCGAAGATGCAAATAGTGCTTTCTCTAACTTGCGGGTGTTTCATTATTTTAGATATGCTCCGGGAATAGACTTTTTTTTCAATAAAAACTGGGGGGTTAATTACGAAATGGTTTTTGGAGAGAATATGAAAACAACAATGGCTTTAGGTGTGAAATTTCGTTTTTAACAATGAAAAAACTACTCTATATTATTGCATCTCTGTTTCTGTTTTCGGCATGCGAAAAGATAATAGAAATAGACTTGCCAAAGCACGAAGTAAAACCGGTTATTAATTGTCTGTTTTCGCCCCGGCGGCCGTTTAAAATACATGTTAGTTTATCTGCTCCACCAACCGATACAGCCACCTATTTAGTAGAAAATGCACGGGTTATTATAACCGAAGATAATGGTCGGGCTACCGTATTAAAAAGCATTGGTAAAGGGTATTATTCTAAAGAGTCATTTCTCCCAAAAACAGGAGTAAAATACAAATTAAAGGTTAGTGTACCCGGTTTTGAGGCGGTTACGGCAATAGGTTCTGTCTCTGAAAATAAAATTGAAATCACAAAAATTGAATCGAAATCGGGAAATAAAACCCAAACAGAAGTCGGTATGGGCGAAGATGCAATTATTCCGGTTCAGTTTTTAACCATCGACTTTTTGCAAAACCTACAGACTGCCGATTATATGGGAGTAACCGTTATTCAAAATGCAACAACATACAGTATTATTAACGACAGTACTTTTTTTACCGAAGACAAAACCCGGTTTAATTTTGGTTTTTTAGAAAGTAACGACCCAAGCATAAAAAACGAGGGGCTCGATAGCTATTACGAATTTTATATTCTATTATTCCGCGATTTGCTTTTTAACCAGTCGGCTGCATCGGTAAAATTTAATGTCGAAAAGAAAACAGATTCCGAATTCTGGATTCGTTTTTTTCAGTTTTCTCCCGAAGCATTTAACTATTTAAAATCGTGGATAATACATTATTACACGCAAGATTACGACTTTTGGGAAGTTTACGAACCGCAACAACTCTACTCGAACATAGAAAATGGTTACGGTATTTTTGCCGGATATTCGGAACAAATCTTTAAAATTTACCCCGATTCTACAATAACCTACTAACCATGAAACGAAATATTTTAATCGCACTTTTTCTACTTATTTCGGGAATTGTTTTTGGGCAACAAAAAATTACTGTTAGTGGATTGGTAAAAGACAAAACCACGGGAGAGCCGTTAATAGGCGCAAATGTAATTATCGAGCAATCAGGCTCGGGAACAAGTGCCGATGCTTATGGTTTTTACAGCATTACAACAAAAGGAGTTAAAAAGTTTACCATAAAAGCGAGTTATGTTGGCTACAAACCTTTTAGAAAAGAGATTAACACAGACGCCAATATTTTATTTAATATTTTGCTGGAACCGGGAGTTGATATTGATGAGATTAAAGTTACGGCTGGCAAAACCATTGAAGAACGTGTTGAGACCGGCGTTGTTGAAATACCGGTTAAACAGATAAAAAATATGCCAATGCTTGGCGAACCCGATGTGTTAAAAACAATGCAACTACTACCGGGCGTACAAGGTGGCAGCGATGGGCGCAGTAATCTTTTTGTTCGCGGGGGCAGCCCCGACCAAAACCTGTTTATGCTCGATGGTACTTCTTTGTATTATGTTAATCATTTAGGCGGGTTTGTCTCGGTTTTTAACCCCGATATCTTAAAAAATATAAAACTATATAAAGGCGGATTTCCTGCGCGGTTTGGCGGACGCTTGTCTTCTGTTATCGACCTCCGAATGAAAGAAGGAAATAAAAAACAGTTGCACGGAAGTTATGGAATCGGACTTATTTCGGGCGACATAACTTTAGAGGGCCCCATTAAAACCGATAAAACATCTTTTATTGTTTCGTTGCGCCGAGTGTGGATGGATTTTTTATTACGACCGACAACAAAAATTGCTTTTAAACAAGCTTCCATGGGATATAATTTCTACGATTTCTATGGTAAAATAAGCCACGAAATTAATGCACATAATCGTCTGTATTTAAGCTTGTATGGTGGCGACGACCGATTGGGATATTTTTATAATAAACACAAAGAGAAGATAAAAAGCAATACAAAATATACTTGGGGAAATGTACTCGCTACTTTACGCTGGAATCGTATCTACTCATCGAAACTAAACAGCGACATTACCCTGTTCTACACTCGGTACAGGTATAAAAACAATCTGTTTTTTAAATCGGAAGATGCAAAAGGAAATAATTTATATAAAACCGCTGTACACGATTTTGGAATAAAAGCTGACTTTAATTGGTACCTTACAAACAATTATAAACTCCGGTTTGGAGGTGGTTTGTCGGAAAATATATTCGTTCCTGGCCAGATAAATTACTATTTTAACGACGAAGGTTCTGTTACCAAAACCGTAGTTGGAAATCAAAATCGCACACAAGCATTTAACTCTTTCTTTTATGTCGAAAATGAATATTCACCTTTTCCGTGGTTTTCGTTAAACGTTGGCGTAAGAGCAGTAAATTACCATGTTGAAAGTAAAAATTACTTCTCAGCCGAGCCACGTTTTATTTCAAGTTTCAATTTAAAAAAACTGGGAGCAATTAAACTCGGTTATACTAAAATGATGCAGCCTTCACACATGCTTACTTATACAGGCAGCTCTTTCCCAACCGACATTTGGTTGCCATCAACTGCCGGTATCCCTCCGGGCAAAGCAGTTCAATATTCTGTTGGCTATTCAAAGTCGTTTGTTAAAGGAGCTTTTGAACTGAGTATTGAACTTTATAAAAAAGAGATGAAAAACCTGTTAACCATAAAAGGGGGCGTGCCGCTTGTTAACAGCAATCCTTGGGAACAAAATGTTGAGAAAAACGGAATTGGCAACTCAAAAGGAGTTGAGTTATTATTACAGAAAAAAGAGGGAAAAACAACGGGTTGGGT
>WGCT01000264.1 GCA_015493625.1 Draconibacterium sp.
TGTGTATAAGAGACAGTACTTGTACTTTTCGAATTAAACCGTGTGTTTTTCGAAAAATGTATTTGTGTTTTATACAATTTACTAAATTATTAAATGAATTGTTTAAGAAAAAATGGAGGTAGTGTACTGATTTTTAAGAAGTGGCGAAGAAAGAGTTACTCGCTGTTTTTAATGATGAGACAAACGGTTAATATTGCGGTATTATCGGTTTCTTATTTTGTTTCTGTTCCGGCAGTTTCGTTTGCTACGGTTCAGGACACTACTGAAATTAAGATGCAGTTCGACCTCGATGAGATTGAGGTTGATGCACAACGAACGCCTGCTTTATATTCGCAGGTGGCACGGATTGTTTCCGTGATTGAGAGAAAAGAGATTGAGGCGATGCCCGCCCAAAGTGTTCAGGATTTGTTGGAGTACATTGCCGGGGTGGATGTGCGACAGCGCGGAGCAGAAGGTGTGCAAGCCGATGTAAGTATTCGGGGAGGCACTTTCGACCAAACATTAATTCTTTTAAACGGAATAAATATTACCGACCCTCAAACCGGACATCATAATTTAAATTTACCGGTTAGTCTTAGTCAGGTCGAAAGAATAGAAGTTCTTGAAGGGCCTGCCGCAAGAGTTTATGGGCCCAATGCTTTTTCGGGGGCAATAAATATTGTTACCAGTCAGTCGCAACAAACATCGATAGAAGCAGAGGTTGTGGGAGGTAGTTTTGGCTATTTCAATTCAAACCTTGCAGGTGCATTTAAAACCGGAAATCTTTATCATTCAATTTCAATCAGTCATAAAAAATCAAGCGGATATATCGACAATACCGATTTTAAAATTTCGAATTTTTATTATTCAAACCGTATTAAATCTCATAGTGGAACATTTAGTTTTCAAACCGGATTGTCTAAAAAAGGATTTGGGGCGAATAGTTTTTATACTCCCAAATTTCCAAATCAATACGAGGAGACAAAAACGCTTTTTACTTCGGCAAAATGGGAGTCTGATTTAAAATTTCATTTAACGCCTTCGGTTTATTGGCGGCGGCACCACGACCGTTTTGAGCTTTTTCGCGAAAATCCGGCAACGTGGTATAAGCATCATAACTATCATTTAACAAATGTTTATGGGGTAACCTTAAATTCATGGTTGCAATGGCGAATGGGCAAAACGGCTTTGGGAGCTGAGTTCCGTTCCGAAAATATTTTAAGCAATGTGTTGGGCAAAGAGATGGAAACGCCCAAAGCAGTTCCGGGCGAAGATGCGGAGTTTACGAAAGCCGCATCGCGAAACATTTTTTCTGTTTTTTTCGAACACGTTGTTCATCTGAATTGTTGGAGTTTTACGGCCGGTTTAATGGGAAATGTAATTACTGGAAACAGTCAGGGAGTTCATCTGTTCCCCGGGTTTGATGTGAGTTATCGATTTGCACCGGCAGTGAAAATTTATGGCTCGTTCAATACTTCGTTGCGAATGCCAACTTTTACCGATTTGTATTATTCAGGTCCCACAAATATTGGAAACCCCGATTTAACTCCCGAAAAATCGGCAACTTTTGAGGGGGGAATAAAATTAAACAGAAGGCTTGTTCAGGGGCATTTAACTGTTTTTTACCGGCAGGGAAAAGATATTATTGACTGGGTGAAAAAGGAGAACAACGATTTATGGCAGCCTCAGAATTTAACACAGTTAAACAGCCTTGGCGCTGAGGTGCAAGTGCAGCTAAACTTAAAAAAGAAGTTTGGTGATTCATTTCCCGATAAAATTATTGTGAGTTATTTAAATAACAACCTCAAAAAAGAGAATTCCGATTTCATTTCGAACTATGTGCTCGATAACTTAAAACATAAATTTGTTGCGGGAATAACACAGTCGCTAACAAAAAATGTTGTTGTTCGTTTAAAGTCTTTGTATCAAAAAAGAGAAGGAACATATACCGAATTTGTTAATAGTGGCTGGGGAAACGAGGTGAATTACAGCCCTTTTTGGCTGTTCGATGCAAAAATAAATTACAGGCTTAACCATTTTAATTTTTCGGTTTCCGCAAATAATATTTTTAATACACATTATAATGATATCGGAAA
>WGCT01000265.1 GCA_015493625.1 Draconibacterium sp.
AGTAAATGCAAAAAAGCCGGTTAAAATTGCTACAATCGGAGGCGGTTCACCGCATTTAAATTTAAATCAGCCCGCTCAGAAATTGGTTGAAGAGATGATTGAATTCTGGCAAAACGAACTTGCACAGGTTCTACCCACGCATCCCGATTTAATTGTTTTGCCCGAAGTATGCACTCGCCCGGGAGGAATGGATGCAGTAACAAGTAAAAATTATTACAATGCGCGTGGAAATCAACTTACTGAATATTTTGCATCGGTAGCAAAAGAGAATCACTGTTATATTGCTTTTGGTGCCATGCGATTCGATGAAAATAATTACTGGAGAAATTCCGGTATTCTTTTGGGAAGAGAGGGAGAAACCGTTGGTATTTACGATAAAAATTTTCCGACAATCGGAGCGATGGAACGAGGTACAAAAGCAGGGAAAGAAGCTCCGGTTTTTGACTGCGATTTCGGTCGGCTGGCTTTTGCTATTTGTTTCGATTTAAATTTCGACGAACTCTGCCAACGTTACGCAGCGCAGAATCCCGATATTATTATTTTTCCGTCTCTTTATCATGGCGGATTAAAGCAGGCTGACTGGACATATTCGTGCCGGGCCTATTTTGTGAGCTCAATTGGCATTCGAGACTTGCCCTCCGAAATTCGTAATCCAATGGGGAAAGTGGTGGCAACGTCAACCAACTATTTCCATTATACAGTTGCAACAGTAAATCTCGATTTTTGCCTTGCACACCTCGATAATAACTGGTCGAAATTAGAAGAGTTAATAAATAAATATGAGGAGAAAGTAACCATTTACGACCCTGGCGAAATTGGGGCGGTTTTAATAACAAGTGAATCAGACAAGATTTCGGCAAAAGAGATGGCAAAAGAATTCGACATTACTTTACTCGACGATTACCTGAATAATTCGCGCAAGTATCGTCTTAAACCCGGAAATTTAAAATAAACCTATATACCATAAATTATGCAAGAGAATACAACAACTGTAACAAAAAGCAAACGTTTGCTTTCTATTGATGCACTGCGCGGTTTCGATATGTTTTTTATTTCGGGAGGAGCCGCTTTTATTATTTATCTCGAAGGAAAAACAAGCTTGCCCTGGCTCGACGAACTGGCTATACAAATGGAGCATTCGACCTGGCACGGTTTTACTTTTCTTGACTTTATTTTCCCGCTGTTCCTTTTTATTTCGGGAGTTTCGTTGAGTTTCTCGTTAAGGCGAAATATGGAAAAAGGAGTGCCTAAAACACAATTGTATAAAAAAGCATTTAAACGAATGATTGTGTTAATGCTACTTGGTTTTGTTTATAAAAATTCGCCTGTGCATCTGTTTGCTCCGTCAACGTTACGCTATGTTAGTGTATTGGGCCGGATTGGAATTGCAACTTTTGCAACCACGCTGCTTTACCTTAACTTTTCGGTAACTAAACGATTGTTTTGGGTAATCGGTATTTTGCTTGCCTACTACGCTGCACTCTTTCTTATTCCAGTGCCGGGATTTGGTGCCGGCGATATCTCTTTCGACGGAAATTTGGTTGGCTGGATCGACAGAACGTTAATGCCCGGAATTTTAATTCAGGGAACTTACGATGAAAATGCAATTCTCACACAGTTTCCGGCACTCACACTTGCTGTACTTGGGGCGTGGGCTGGCGATATTTTAAATAGCAAAAATATATCGGAAAACAGGAAAGTGATAAAAATGGTAATTATCGGAGTGTCATCAATTATTATCGGGCTGATTTGGAATTTGCACTTCCCAATAAATAAACGGTTGTGGAGCAGTTCGTTTATAGCATTAACCGGTGGAATGGCATTTGTTGAAATGGCTCTGTTCTACTGGGTTATCGATGTTTTAAAATATCGAAAATGGACATTCTTTTTTAAAGTTATCGGAATGAACTCACTGGTGATGTATTTTGCCTACCACTTTATTGATTTCAGATATACTGCTGCAAAACTGTTCGACGGAATACTTGTGATTTTCGACGATCGTTGGCACGACTCAATTATTTCACTTTTAGGACTCGGAATTGTGTGGCTCTTTTTATATTTCTTATACCGTAACAAACTGTTTTTAAAAATATAACCAACTGAGAATCTCCTCCTTAAAGGGGTGTTGCTTTTTAAATTCTATTATTATGAAACATGGATGCCGGGAGTTATTCGTTTTATTTGAGCCGGCACAAAAGGAGATTCATATTGAGAAACAACATATTTATTTCTTACCCTAATCCGTCGGCCGACGTTTAGAGAGGCAGAGGGTGAGTCGTAAAGGCATAGCAATGAGATGTTAAACTATATTATATGCGGATGGAAAAGGAGATAAAACCAAAACGTTGGAAATGCTTTTTTTTTGTATAACCCGCTTCAGTATGAACAAAGCGGATAAATTACATTCAAAATAAAATACTATATTTACTTTGTAACTTGCAAAATAGTTTTTTGAAATATCCGTGTAAAAAGATTGTGAGAACACTAAACTTTTAAATGTTTTATTGCTCTGACAATTCTATTTATCAAGTTGTTTTTTTTGAAAGATATTTGAGTTTGTAATGAAGTTGTTTAAAGTTAAAGTGGATTTTCGATTTGACTTTTAACAACTTCAATTTAAAAGGATTTAATTCTGCACTATTTTTATTAAACATTACAACTTTAAACTAAAAGCGAAAATGCAAACCAACAAGCAGTTAGATCTCGCCAAAAATTTTGTTCAATATACCGGGCAAAATATTTTTCTTACCGGAAAAGCAGGCACCGGGAAAACTACTTTTTTAAAAAGCTTAAAAGAACACTCGCCCAAACGAATGATTGTTGTTGCTCCTACCGGAGTGGCTGCAATTAACGCCGGAGGAGTTACCATCCACTCGTTTTTTCAACTTTCGTTTGCCCCGCAAATCGGGCTCGAAAACGACCGCGACAAGCAGAACCGTTTCAACAAGGAAAAAATTAATATTATCCGCAGTCTCGACCTCTTGGTAATTGATGAGATAAGTATGGTACGAGCCGATACTTTAGATGCCATCGATCGTGTGCTGCGCCGGTTTAGAATAAAAAGCAGACCGTTTGGCGGTGTGCAGGTTTTAATGATTGGCGACCTGCAACAACTGGCACCGGTTGTAAAAAACGAAGAGTGGGGTTTATTAAGACGCGAATACGAAACGGTCTTTTTTTTCAGTAGTAAGGTGTTACGCAAAACATCGTTTGTAAGTATTGAGTTAACTGAAGTGTTTCGCCAACACGACGACAAATTTATTTCAATATTAAATAAAGTTCGCGACAACCAGCTCGACCAAAAATCGCTTGCAGCACTAAATAAACGCTACCTTCCCGGTTTTATTCCCGGCGAAGACGAGGGTTTTATTACGCTCTGTACACACAATATTCAGGCTCACCGTATTAACGAGTCGAAATTAATTCAACTAAAAACCAATAAAAAAAGTTACACCGCCGAGATTGAAGGCAAATTTCCGGAATACTCGTACCCCACCAATTTTAAACTGGTAGTAAAACCCGGTGCTCAGGTAATGTTTGTAAAAAACGACCCCGAACCCGAAAAGCGTTTTTATAACGGGAAAATTGGAAAAATAACTCGTTTTAAGGAGGATGTTATTTATGTAAACTGCCCCGGCGATATGGAAGAGATAGCCGTAACACCGCTGCTTTGGGAAAATGTAAAATATACAATCGATACTAAAACAGCAGAAATCTCAGAGTCGGTGGAAGGCACTTTTATGCAATATCCGCTAAAACTGGCGTGGGCAATTACCATTCACAAAAGTCAGGGATTAACTTTCGAAAAAGCAATTATAGATGCCGGTGCGTCGTTTGCTCACGGTCAGGTTTATGTGGCACTTAGCCGATGCAAAACTCTCGAAGGAATGGTTTTAAGTACACCCATCACAGAACGAAGTATTATTAACGATGGAACGGTAAGCGGATTTATTCAGAATGTTGAAGAAAATCAACCCGGCGAAATTGAGTTGAAAGATGCAAAACTGGCTTACCAAAAAGAGTTGCTGTTCGATATTTTTAGTTTCGACACAGTAAAAATGCAAGTGAACATTATTAATAAACTGTTGCGCGAAAATAGTTCGAGCGTTCCTGAGGTGGTGGTAGAGCATTTAAAAAAAATTAAATCGGCAGTTTATTCCGATTTGGTTGAAGTGGCTGAAAAATTTCAAAAACAGATTTCAACCCTTTTAAAAAATCAGCCCGATGCAGAACAAAACAGCCAGCTTTTGGAACGCATAAAAAAAGCAGCTACCTATTTTTCGGAAAAAACAGAAACAATTATTGAAACCGACTTTACCCGCGCCGATTTAGATGTTGACAGTCGAGCACTTCGGAAACAGTTGAAAAACAGCACCACTAAACTTTTGGAAGAGGCAAGTCTAAAACAGGTTAGTTTTGCAATTTGCAAAAACCGATTTAATGTAAAAGAGCTGCTAACCGAACGTGCCAAAACCATTGTTGCCAACAACAAACCGGCGGGAAAAAAGAAAAAAGCAAAAGAGATTGTTAATCCTGAAAATATACCTCACCCCGAATTGTACAACACTCTACGTGAGTGGCGACTTGAAAAAGCCAATGAAATTGAAAAGCCCGCATTTGTTGTTTTCTCGCAAAAAACATTGGTAGAGCTGGTAAATTACCTGCCTGTTGAAACAGCAACATTAAAACTTATTAACGGATTTGGAGAGCGTAAAATTGAACAGTTTGGCGCAGGAATTATTGAGATTATACGCGATTACTGCGATAAAAAGAATATACAACGTGCCGAAATTCCGTTAAAAGAGGGAAAAGAGAAAAAACCAAAAGTTGATACAAAGAAGGTTAGTTTCGAAATGTTTAAGGAAGGGAAAACGGTGGAAGAAATAGCTGCCAAACGCGCTCTTACTCCGGGAACCATCGAAAATCATCTGGCACATTTTGTGCGTTTAGGCGAGTTAGATATTAAATTATTTCTCGATAACGACAAGCTTAAAAAAATTACCGACTATTTTAAATCGGCTAATAACAAAAGTTTTGGCGATGCAAAAGTCCATTTCGGCGATGCTATTTCTTACGGCGAACTAAGAATGGGATTAAGCTATTTGGAAAGTTTAGAACAAACTCAACCCAAATAGCTCCACCCACTCTCGAAATTCCACTTTAACAGCTTCAGTTTTAAATATCGTATAAATCTTTTCCGTCAATCTCAAACTGGCGAACACTTATATCGGTCATCGGGTGTTTTATAAGTTGTAAAAGCAGCTCGGGGTTAATGGTTGCGGCATGTGCTCCGGCCATACTAACACGATAAATCTGGTCGACCGTTTTAAAGCTGGCAGCCAGTACTTTGGTTGGCAAATTGTAATCGACAGTGTTTTGAACAATATCGGAAACCACCTCAATCCCGTGCGACGAAATATTATCGAGTCGACTTACATAAGGAGCAACAAAATCGGCACCCGATTTTGAAGCTACAAGTGCTTGTTGCTGTGTAAAAATAGCAGTGGCAGTAACATTAATACCGGCATCTTTTAAAATACGCATCGCCCTAAAACCTTCGATGGTTACCGGAATTTTAGCGTAATAATTGTTACCGAAGTTAAAATACTTCTTGTACCTTTTTGCCTCTTTAACCATCTCCTCAGTGGTTTCAGATAACATCTGAACATGAATAGCACCGGTACCAACAACCTTTGCAATTTCGTTAACTGCTACCGAAAGTTTTAACCCCGACTGTTTCAGAATTGTAGGATTTGTTGTTACACCTTCTAACGGGAAAAAGGAGTACAACTGTTTTAGAACAGCAATATTTGCTGTGTCTGCAATGTAAATCATAGTCTTTTATTTCTTAAATCTCCGGTGCATTTGCCAGTAAATAATCTTCTGCCTCAACGTTCCAAAGTCCTTTTGTTTTAGCAACAATTTTTGCCAATTCAGCATAAAATGGATTCTCTTTTCCCAACTCCTCAAAATCGGAAATGGCTGTTAGCGACAACTTTTTATGCGTATAAATTAATTTTTTACCACCCGGGATATTGGGCAGATTAAGTGTCGTTTCAACCACACTGTTAAGTCCGCCAATATGCGTAACTAAACCTGCGGGGTCGAGTCCTTTACTCATTTCGCTAAGTGCTTCAATCATGTCGTCGTTGTTTCCACCCGATGTTCCAACAATGTGTGTTGAAGCGTAATGAACATTATAAAAATTCATTTTTGCTGTGAACTCAGGATTACTTGGGCCAGCGAAAAAGTTCAAACACCCGTCAACACCAAGAATTGCATCGCCCTGCTCAATTACCGGAGCTACCGGAGCAAAAACAAAAACATCGTCGAAACCGGTTCCGCACGAAATCTCTTCTCGCAATACCGAAACAGGATCGCTATATTTTCCAGTATTCAGATAAATTAATTCGATTCCTTTCTCTTTTGCCCAGCTTACCGGGAAAATATCGGCTGCCCGGTCTAATCGTTCTTGCGAAATATCGGTAACAACTATTAACGAAGGTTTGCGGTCGGCGCGGGTTACTGCATAATTAATTGCCGCCAGACCCATCGGACCAACACCGGCAAGAATGGCCATTTTCCCGCCCTGCTTAATTTCCATGTCGTGAATGTACGAGCCCGGAGTGGTGTGGTAGTTGGCGTGCATTGCACCAATTACACAACTCAGTGGTTCGGCCAGCGATGCCGGATAAAAACCGGGGCCGTCGTAGGCCAGCAAACAATCCTGGTCGAGAACATCTTTCGGAATTACAACATAAGTTGCATCGCCACCAATGTTGGGATACGAATATCCGGGAGCACTTAAAACACCCATTGGGCCGTCTTTGTAATAAATGGCCGGTTGAATAGAATATTTCTGACCCGGTTTAAATTTATTCTGCCATTTGGCACCCACTTCAGCAATCTCGCCACTAAACTCGTGACCGATAATTATTGGATTATGAGCAACATTATTGGGAACACGTTTATGACTTGCGCCTTGTGTTGCCGCTTTGTAACTCGACATGCAAATACTGTCGGAAACTACTTTTGCCAAAATCTCGTCGTCGTTTATTTTAGGAAGTTCAAATTCTTCCAGGCGTAAATCGCTTTTCCCGTACAATCGTACTGCTTTTGTTTTCATATTTTTATTGCTTTTAGCTTCGAGCTTCGAGCCGATAGCTTTTTTATAATTTAATAATTATTTGTCCGTCATGCTGATCCCGATGTACATCGGGATGTTTCAGTATCATTTCTCAATGAGATTCCGAATCCGTCAAATGATGGACGGAATGACGTTCTAAATACTTTTTCTCAACTTCTTTCTCACTACTTATCTATTATTTTAACATATTC
>WGCT01000266.1 GCA_015493625.1 Draconibacterium sp.
CCTTAATATGGTAAATATCTGAAATTAACGTCATTGCGATGACGAGGAACGAGGAAGAAGCAATCTCAATAATTATCCCGGACAATAGTGGAATTTAATTATTTTGTGCAAGGTTGAGTCAAATTATTTTTGCATTGCATTTGTTATGGTAAAATATTTTAACGATAAGATTGTGCAAGAGAATAGATTCAATGCGGTGCTATAACGATAATTTGGTATTACTTGTCTGTTTTACTCTTTCTTTTTGAAAATCGAACCAATCTTTCGCAGCAACTCATTAAAGGTATCGTACTCCTCTTTAAACGAAAAGCCAATTCCCTGAGTATATGGAGCTGTATCGTAAATTAAATCGTTGTTAGAGCGATTAAAAGCTTTAAACATTATTTTTCCGCTGGGAACCAATTTTACTTTTATGTCGAAATCGCCAACAATTTGGCTGCTGTTACTCGATTCGGGATTTACATTATTCCCAATATTTCCATTCAGGATAACCCGGTCGTTAAAAATTTGTGTACTCAGGGCAAGTTCAATCTCGTCGTTTGTAATGCTGTTTCCCGGACGGTAGTTAAAGCCCACATCAACATTGTTGCTAATTTGCGAAAGCCAGTTGCTTAATTGGTTCGAAAACAGCTCGCTGGCTGTATTTCCCAAAGCGTTGGGGTCGGAGGTGTTGTAAGTGCCACGCAGATATTCGGGCGTATAAAATTTTCCCATTACAATAAGCGAAAGTATCTGCTTGTTCATCTCCTCTTCGGTGTTAATATATTGTTGTAAAACGCCTTTTAACGATTCGTCCTCGTCGGGGAAATCGATATTAAATTTAATCACCGGATTCACTAACTCTTCGGAGAGCAAAATTTTACACTCTACCGGAATTCGCTGGTAAATATCTTCGCCCTTAATTAGCGAGCTCTCCATCATTAAATCGTTTAACGGGGCTTTTAGTTTGTAAACGGCTGTTATATCAATAATTGCATTGTATGGATTACCCGACCAAATGATTTTCCCTCCCGGGTCGATAATAAATCGTTTGCTAAGCACATTTTTAAGAGTAAACAGGTATTCTCCCTTTGTAACGGTATAGTCGCCCGAGAGAGAAATGTTGTAATCTTTATCCATTTTCAGCAAAAGAATTCCTTCGCCTTGTGCTTTTATAATATCGCCAATTTTCGAGTTGTATATAAGCTGCACTTTTGCTTCGGGGGTAACTTCAAAAGTAAAGGCCAGTGTAAACTCGCTTTTTTCTTCCTCTTTTTCGAAGAAATAGTTTTTCTTTTTATCTGTTTTGTGGGTAACAAACTTAATGAAATCGTATTGTTCTACCGAACTTTCGTACTCCATCGAAATGTTTAGGTTTGTCTCGGGCAAGGTTGCAAAATTGCCGCCTAACGCAACTTTAAGCCCTTTTCCTGTTATTGTGAATTTCCCTTTGCAAAAGGCTTCTCCGTAAAATTGTTCATTGTCGGCGGGTGTGTTGTCCATTACCAGAATTTTTTTCGATTTTAACGATAAATCATACACCATATTTTTAAAACTCTGATGAACAAGCGTGCCATCGAAAATACCGCTGTTGTTATGAATGTCGGAAATGGCTATTTTATTGAAACGAATGGTGTCGGAACGAAAATAGACCGAGTCGTTAAACGTGTAATGAACTCTTGTGTAGTCGATTGTTACACCGGCATTTCTTGCCATAACTGCCCCGTTAAGTGAAATATTATTGAATGTGCCGCCAATTTTTACTTTCCCGGTAATGTCTCCTTCAAAACCGGAAAGATTGCTTGTTATGGCAGCTCCCAAAAGTTGCAGATTTAAGCTGTCGGCATTTAATGTATAGTTAAGTTGGTTGGTTTGGGGATTGTAAAACCCGTTGGCAAATAAATTTTGTTTTTTACCATTCGAAATGGTTAGCTCGCTATTAATTACTCTCTCTCTCGGATTCCATTTATTTAACAAAGCAATGTTGCCAAACGTATGATTTTTAAATTTTAAACTATCGATAGCAATGTCTGAAAGGAAAGTTACTTTTCCATATTTTCGCGAAGCATCAATTGTTCCGTTAATAATTCCATTTAGAAAAACCTCTTTATGTAAATATTTCCCAAGGTAAGCCAAATCGATATTTTTAAATTTTAGCGAAAGCAGATCGGAACTGTTTTTTTGAATGTCGCCATTAATAAAAATACTTTGGTTTTGATTGTGCAAATGAAAACTATCTATTTCAATCGATTCGGGTTTTATGGTGGCACTAAAAGCATTCATTACCCAAGCTGTGTCGGCAATATGAATGGTTGATGGAAATCCTTTTACAGTAATTTCGGGGAGTTGTGTTGTGTCGGAAATGGCCAGCGACGATTGTAAGTGTATGGTGCTGGCCGATGTCGAATCGGGGTTATTGCTCCAATGTAGCACATTGTCTAATGTATTGTCGGCAGCAAGCGACTCGATTGTGCAGTCGTAAATTTTGTATCCGTTCCGGTGCTCAATCCTGCCAAAACGTATTTTCGAGGAGAATTGGTTGTTTTCTGTTTTGTTGTAAATAAAAATATTTTGAAACAGTATATTTTTATAAATAAAACCGGGAATACTGCCTGCCAGTTTAAAATCAGATGTTGCAGAGTTAATATTTCCATAGAGTAAAAATGGAGTTTCGAACTTAAAATCGGGAGCAAATACTTTTGTGAACTCATCGAGATTTTTTGCATTTAACCGGTATTTAAAGTTATTTACCTGCTCAATTTTCGGTACCTCGTATTTTACCGACGGGAAGAACTTATTAAAGTCGTTTTTTATTGCATACAGCAAGCTCTGGAAATGATATTTCCCGTCAATCTCAATATCGAAATAGTCTGATGTAAGTGTTAACGTTTTTATCGAATCGCCGGGAACCGATTTTAATTCAACTCCTTTAAAATCGAATCGTCCGTTTCTATTTTGGTAATATCCGTTCTTTAATTTTAATGTTCCTTTCAGGTTGTCTAACTTGTTTCCTGTGAAATTGGCATTCATATTAAAAGCCATTTCAGCATTGGGGAAATTATCGCTTAAATTGAGGTTGCCTAGAAAAATTTTATCCAATTCGAGATTAAAGTTGAACACCGGTATTTTGGGGTTTAAATCGAATTGGCCCAAAAAGGCAAATTGAAGATTTGGATCGTTTATGGC
>WGCT01000267.1 GCA_015493625.1 Draconibacterium sp.
GAAATTATGTGGCGATATTCGCAAAATCCGGTAATTGGTCGCTACCATATTCCAAACTCAAACAGTATATTTAACAGTGCTGTTGTTCCGTTTAACGATGGGTTTGCAGGAGTTTTTCGTGCCGATAATAAAGCGGTACAAATGAATATTTTTGCCGGATTCAGTAAAGACGGTATCAACTGGGATATTAACCACGAACCCATTGCGATGGTTCCTGGAAATACCGATATGATTGAGTCGGATTATAAATACGACCCGCGAGTAACTTTTATCGAAGACCGGTACTGGGTAACGTGGTGCAACGGTTATAACGGGCCAACAATTGGTATTGCCTACACATTCGATTTTAAAACATTTCACCAGTGCGAGAATGCATTTTTGCCTTTTAACCGAAACGGCGTTCTTTTTCCCGAAAAAATAAATGGTAAATATGCTATGTTAAGCCGGCCAAGCGATAACGGACACACTCCGTTTGGCGATATTTACATCAGTTATAGTCCCGATATGATTTATTGGGGAGAACACCGCTGTGTAATGAAAGTTTCGCCATTTGAGCAGAGTGCGTGGCAGTGCACAAAAATTGGTGCAGGTTCGGTGCCCATTCGAACCGAAGAGGGGTGGTTAATGTTTTACCACGGTGTAATTAATACTTGTAACGGGTTTCGTTATTCGATGGGTGCAGCTCTGCTCGACCTTGAAAAGCCCGATAAAGTACTCTATCGGACAAAACCTTACCTGCTCGCTCCGGCAGAGCAATACGAACTTACCGGCGATGTGCCGAATGTTGTTTTCCCGTGTGCTGCTTTGTCCGACGGAGAAAAAATAGCTGTGTATTATGGAGCTGCCGATACTGTTGTGGGAATGGCCTTTGGATACCAAAATGAGATTATTGATTTTGTTAAAAACAACTCGTTGTAAAAGCAATCTCTTAAAAAAAGGGGCTATTCAAAAACTGAATAGCCCCTTTTTTACGCTTTAGAACCGATAAAAATCAAAGCGAATATTTCGAGTACGTAATAAGTAATTTTACTCCGGTTTTGCTATTTGCCCCTTTAATAACCACACGGTTGGCTTCATTATTCTTCTGGGCGGGTGTTAAATAGAATCCGTAATTGGCAGTGTTTCCACTAATAATCTCTTGTAAATGTTGCGTAATATTAAAATGGTAGGTGTAATCTTTTCTCAAATATCCTCCGTAAAATTCGGGGCTAAAAACATAGTCGATGGGTAAAAATTCGGTGCCAGCACTATCCAGTACCGTAAATAGCATCTGTAATGGTGGCATAAATTTATGAACATCGGAAACAACGGTGTCGATTTGGAAAATAATTTCGGCTTTATTAATTGCAACATTTACCGAGTCTTTCCACCCTTCCAGCTCGTCAATTAAAATTTTCGATTTTAATCCGCCTGTTGCCTGAATGTAAATTAACGAATCGTTGTCTGAATTTGTTTTTGTATTTATTATATCTCCAAACGAAGTGCCCGAATAATCGTGTTCAATATTGTTTACACGCGCGCTAAATTTTGTAATTACAAAAGGCACCGAAATGGAAGTATCGCCGGCAGAGAGCAGTCGTACCTCTTCGTTATCGTAATAAACCACCAGTGCCGATCCCTGAAATTTATCGGTTGATGCAGCTGCGAGCGACAATATTGTTCCTCCTGTATTGGAAACCTGCTCACTTTCGATGTATAATCCTTTAAAATATTCAAGAAAAACATCGTTATTTATTAAGTCGAGCGAGTCGGCATGAATTAATTTTTCGGCAAGCGAAATATCGAGAGGAATTTTAATGAGCTGATAAAATGTGTCTTTTGTAACCGAGTCTTGTTTTACAACCGGAACATAATCAACTTCTCCAAGAAGTTTATCAGATGCCATCGATTTTAAATCGACATGTTGATTGTACTCTGCATCAACATCTAACGGCGAATTTAGTTCGTAAACTTTAAAGTGTTGCGGAGTTATTGTGTCTCCATAAATTAGCCGGTAATAGAGGTATAGTTTTATTGAATCGGCACTTGGATTTGTGCCGAACCCCGGGAAATATTGCAGTCTGAATTGAGCGGCAAAATCGATATTTGTAATTCCGAATACCGGGTCGTTAATGCTTCCAAGCAAACTGCTTGTTGCCTCATCGGTACGAATTGAATCTTCGCGATAAATATAGGAAGAGATATTGTCTTTGTCAACAATGTTTTTTACTGAAATCAAGTCTCCTTTTGGAAGAGTTTCAACACCAAAATTGTTATACTCTTTGCAACCCGAAATTGCGAGAACAAGAATAAAAAGTCCGATGACAGACCGGTGGTAATGTTTTCTAAATAACTTCACTAATTCCTGAATTATATAATTATCTTCTTCGAAAAATTGTTTTTTTTTATGACCACACAAACGTAGAAAAAAACAACGATAACCCTGTTGTAATTATTGCGATTTTAACTTTTTTAAAATAATATCTGATTTTTTAACAGAATAGAATTAGCTCACTTTATTGTAAAAGTCATTATATGCATCAATGTAATCATCTAAAGGTTGATAATCTAAGAAAGGTTTACCAGATGATTTTATGTGACTTGCCAACTCAGGATTAATGCTCTGTGAGCCCTGAATAATTGCGTCGGAATAATTAATGCCGAGTTTACTGACATTCATAAAGTTTGGATCTTTTAAAATGTCAACATCCTCGTTTGTAATGCCTTCCAAAAGCAATTTGTCTTTAAATTCCGGGTTTAACGAATTTTTGAAATCAACGTCGTAAACCGAGGAGATTACTTTCGACTGGCTAAAAAGCGGGTCGTTGTAATAGTATTTTTTAATGTAGAGTGGCACCAATGACGTCAGCCAGCCATGACAATGAATAATATCGGGAGCCCATCTCAGTTTTATTACTGTTTCGAGAACTCCGCGTGCAAAAAATACGGCTCTTTCATCGTTGTCTTCGAACTCTTTCCCGTCGGCGTCGTTCAATACAAATTTCCGCTTAAAGTAATCTTCGTTATCAATAAAATAAACCTGCATCCGGGCTGCCTGAATGGAGGCAACTTTTATGATAAGCGGATGGTCGGTATCGTTAATAACTAAATTCATTCCCGAAAGGCGAATCACTTCATGCAGTTGATTGCGCCTCTCGTTTACACTCCCGTAACGAGGCATAAATGTTCGAATCTCTCTTCCTCTCTCTTGTACTCCCTGCGGCAGGTGGCGCGCAATTACCGACATTTCACTCTCCGGTAAATATGGAGTTATTTCTTGCGAAATATATAGAATCTTTTTCTTTTCCATTAGTCAATGAACACTGTTAAATCAAACCGCAAAGATAGTAAAAATATACTACATATTCAATTTGGCGCATTGTGCGGAAGTTTTAAAACCCGCTTGTTTACAAAAAGATGAGGTAGTAACAGAATTCTTCTGTTTTAACTTTTTTTAATGGTTCGGTACATTTTTATAAGTATCTCATAAACAGAGAATTATAAGGCATGAGGTGATTGTCGTAAATTACAGAAAATCAGACCTTTGTGGCTTTGCGGCTTTGCGAGAAACAAAAATCTAACGAAGTATTGTTTTTTAAAACAGGCAAAAAAATACTCAATCCATTTAGGGTTTCGGGAAAAACTATGTGGTTTGAGTATAACTAAGACTTTTATTTTAAGAATGTGTCGATACTGCTTTTCGCTTCATGCACATTTGTGTAACGAATAAGAGTGAGGTTGTCGCATCCTGAAATCATTGCCGAGAGATTTTTGCCTGCTGTGGGGCGATAGAGACAGAGCGTTTTTTTCCCTGATTCAATTGCTCGTCCTATTTCGTATCCTACGCCCATTGAAACAGTGGTAACTTCGGCCACCAAAACATCGGACGATTGTAGCCATTTTATATCGCGGTCGTGAATGTATTTGTCGGTTGGCCCGTCGTCGCCCTTACTGGTTAATGCTGGGTTGCCAATGTGTTCGGTCAGCACTTCTCCATAAGTTTTAAGGTGTTCAATTAATTCTGAATAGAGAACTGCATCTTCGCGCCCACCTCGTATCGATCCTGCAAAATAGATTTTCATAAATATTTTTTTCAATACTAGAAAAAACTCCCGATAGTTAATAC
>WGCT01000268.1 GCA_015493625.1 Draconibacterium sp.
CAGTAGTTTCTTGTCGTTTGATTTGGCTGCTTTTTACAATAAAATTAATAACTATATTTTTATTTCTCCTACCCAAGATACAACTTCAGCAGGAGTTGTTATTTATAGGTTTTCACAAACCGATGCTTCTCTTTTTGGAGGTGAAGCCGGTATTCATTTTCATCCGAAAAAATTACCGTGGTTGCACATAAAAGGAACTTATGCATCGGTTGTCGGGAAGCAGTTGAACAATGATTATCTCCCATTTATTCCGGCACAAAAGTTCCGGTACGAAATACGGATGAAAAGAGATAAAATGGGATTTCTAAATAATCCTTCAGCAGAAATCTCGGCAATATCGGCACTTAAACAAAACCACCCCTCACCGTTTGAAACGGCAACCGCGGGATATACACTTGTGAATTTCAACATTAACTCTGGTGTGAAAGTATTGCAACAAACTCTTATTCTTGGCGTTTCGGTTAATAATATTTTTGATGTTCAATACTTCGACCATCTTTCAACATTAAAACCGTTGAACTTTTATAATGCAGGACGTAATTTTACCGTTTCGATGAAAATTCCCTTCGGAATAAAGTAGATTACAATTTTGCTATGACGTATTTTACACCAACCTTATAGTGCCGTATTGAATCTATTCTTTTGCGCAATCTTATCGTTAAAATATTTTAACTTAACCTTGTACAAAATAATTAAACTCAATTAAACGGCATTATAAAGTCAAATTGGTATTAAAGGAATTGAGGAAAATTAACGGGTATTATCTACTAATAATCAATTAATACTTAACAATTTTTCCCGATTTAATTTCAGCAGATACATTACTTAACCGATAGAAATACATTCCTTTTTGAATGCCGGCTGTATTTATTTTAATTTTATTTGCACCTTCAAAAATATTGAATTGACATTCTTTAATTTTCTGCCCGTTTAAAGTAAACAGACGAAAGTTGCACAGCGAATTTTGCTCCGATTGAATTTGAATTGAGATTTCGGTTGAAAAAGGATTGGGATAAACTCTGTAATTGTTTATCCCATTGTTGGTTACAAGTTGAATTGAAGAAGCAACTCCGGTGCCGGGTAATCTTTCATCAAGATAATTCAGCCGTTCCAATATCCACGATTTCATCCAGGCAATCTCGCTATCGTAATTATCTCCTACAAAGTAATTTGGATGAATAAATTCTCCAAGTATGGGCCAGCGTTCAAAATTGCGGTTAACAGCTCCGGCAATAATGGCTGTCAAACTGTCGACAACTGCCATTACTCGCTTATCCGATAATTTGTTTTTTCTAAGTGTTTTCCATTTGCTTTTCATTGGATTTGAAAAATGCGAGTCGCTTAGTAAAGTGGCCCACCAAAATGGATTTCGGCGAAAGTCTTTATTATCTAACGTGTTAAAAACTTCTATTCCTGTGGTTTCCCATCCGTTGTAGTAATTTGCATTTCCAAAAGCAATGTTGTAATCCCAAATTGGTCCGGCGGTTAATTTGTCGTTCTTATCTTTATAAAAAAATGTACTTAAACGGTACCCGTCAATGTTTTTCGAAAGCTCGTTAATAAATATCATATCGAAAAACGATTCTCTATTAATATAGCTTAAATAACCGGTTTGTTCATCGAAATTACGGTTATGAACCTCTGTCTCAAACTTATCGAAATAATCTTTAATATAGTTTTTTTGCTCTTCGGTAATTTTGTCCGATTTTGGGTATTCGTATTGATAAAAGGTTTTGGCGTTATTTATATTTCTAAATTTCGAGTGCCAGCCATCTCCGCCACTCCCTGTTGTTTTATCAATTTTTATGATGTAGCCACCTGTCAACTCTTCTCCCGAAATGTCGTCGGTTTTGAGTTTTGCAATATCAATGCGATTTTTGTCGCGTTTTATTTTCTCCATTAACACATAAATACCTTCGTATTTTTCGTTTACAAAAAGCTCAACAAATCGGCAACGAGGTGTATAAATTGTGCTAATTTGCGATGCTAGTGTAAATGCAAGTGCATTACGAATAAGTGTTTTGTCGGAGTATGGAGCATATAAAATCCAATCTTCCTCTTTGGGCATTCCAAGTAACGCGAAATCCATATCTTCCTCGTCATCGTCTTTCAACTCGAACCCATACGATTTTTTGGGGAAATTTTGAGAAGTGGAGCCTCGCAATTCAATGTTTATTTTTCCGCTGTAGTAGTTACGATTATCTGAAGTATTGTTTACACTGCTGTCGCCTTTCCAGGCAATCTCCATATCGGAAATTGTTCTGTATTTATCTCCAATTGTTCGACCTTTTGTATTGATATATACAATTGGTAAATTTGTTGAAAACGAAAGATCTTGCGCTGATGATTCAAACGCAGTCAGAAAAAAGAAGAGAATAAAAGTTATATACTTTAATCTTGTTTTAACGAAAATAGTAGGCAGGAGCATTGAATACAGATTAAACAGCTTTATTATTTACAACTCCCTAATCCAGATATTTCTGTAACTAACCGGATTACCGTGGTCTTGTAAAACAATTGGGCCAGCACCGTGTGGTTTTACAGAGTATTCGGGAATGCCAATAAATTCAGTTGGGCCGCGTAATTTTACATGGTTTTGTACCAAAACTCCGTTGTGCAAAACTGTAACTGTTGGCGGAGTAAAATAAGTTCCATCGTTGTTAAAACGGGGAGCGGTATAAATAATATCGTAGGTTTGCCATTCGCCGGGTGCTTTACACGCATTTACAAGCGGTGCATATTGTTTATAAACACTGCCTGCCTGTCCGTTTCGATAAGTGCGGTTGTTGTAATTGTCGAGTACCTGAACTTCATAAATTCCCTGTAAAAATACGCCGCTGTTTCCACGTCCCTGACTTTCGCCTTTCACCTCGGCAGGTGAACGCCATTCAATGTGGAGCTGAAAATCGTTAAACGAACGTTTTGTTTTTATCACGCCGGTTCCGTGTTTTACAGTAACGCAGCCATCGGCAACATCCCATCCGGGTTTCTCTCCTTTGTCGTTAGTCCATTCGTTTTCGAGATCAACGCCATCGAACAGAACAATGGCATCAGACGGAGCATCGGCAGGAGTTTCTCCGGGTGTTACTTTTACAACTTCCGGATCCCAGATTTCGGTCATTTCATGCTTTATCTTCATCGGTTGCTCTTCTTGCTGTCTCTTATACACATCTCCGAGT
>WGCT01000269.1 GCA_015493625.1 Draconibacterium sp.
TCCCCAACCTTACCGAGAATCAGATTCAACAGTTTAAACAACTTCAGCCGCTGTATGCCGAGTGGAATGCACAAATAAATGTTATTTCGCGTAAAGATTTTTCGGAATTTTACGAGCGGCACGTTTTACATTCGCTGGCCATTGCAAAATTTATAAACTTTACCGGTGGCACAAAAGTGCTCGATGTTGGTACAGGTGGTGGATTTCCCGGTATTCCACTGGCCATTCTGTTCCCCAAAGTTCAGTTTCATCTGGTCGACTCGATTGGAAAAAAGATTAAAGTGGTAAACGGAGTTGCAACCTCGTTAAATTTAAAAAATGTAACTGCCGAGCAAATTCGTGCCGAACAGTTAAAACAACAGTACGATTTTATTGTTAGCCGTGCAGTTACAAAACTTCCCGATTTTGTAAAATGGATTCGTAAAAATGTTCTACGAAAACAAAAGAATGCCATTCCAAACGGAATTCTCTATTTAAAAGGAGGTGATTTATCGGAAGAGATAAAACCGTTTAAACATTCGGTTTTTATTCAGAATTTACCGGAATATTTCGATGAAGAGTTTTTCTCAACCAAAAAGGTTGTTCATTTGCCACTGTAAAAAAAATGTCGGTGCTGCAAAAAGCAACACCGACATTTTAGTATAAAACTATCTTTTTTTATTTTCCTTTAGCCACCTCAACACCAATTCGTTGCCCTTTAAATGAAGCATTCTTAAATGCCGAAATCAATTCCCTTTCATAGCGTTTATCGATTTCAAAAAACGAGAATCCTTTTAGCACTTCAATGTTTCCAATTTCAACACTTTTCCCCGGTATATTCTGGTTAATCAGGTCGATAATGGTGCGTTTACTAATTCCGTTCTTTTTCCCCATATTAAAGAAGAATCTCGAGAATTCGTATCCGCCACGTTCACCCCGGTCTCTTCTTCCCTGGTCTCTTCCTGCCCGGTCGTTACGTCCGCCCCGGTCGCGGCGTCCACGGTCGTTTCGGTCTCTGCGGCGTCCACGGTCGCGGCCCCCGCGTCGCGAATCGCGTTCGTTATAGTTTGCTTCATCAACATTAATGTCGGGAGCGTTTTCGTAGTACTCTAAAAAGCGATTAAACTCAACCGAAACAAAATGTTTAATTAGCTCTTCGCGTTCTAACCAAGCCAGTTTTTTATAAATAACCGGCATAAACTCGCCAATTTGTTCGTTATTTACCTCAACTTTTTCAACCCGGTCGATTAAGCTAAAGAGCTGTTTTTCGCAAATTACTTTCCCCGACGGAACCTCTTTTTTAATAAATGGTTTATTAACGGTTCTTTCAACCTGTTTTAATTTTCCCTTTTCGCGCATATGAATCAGGGTTACCGAAATGCCTTTTTTCCCGGCACGTCCTGTTCTCCCGCTTCGGTGAATATACACTTCGGGGTCGTCGGGCAGGTTATAATTAATAACGTGGGTGAGGTCGTTTACATCGAGGCCACGGGCTGCCACATCGGTAGCCACCAACATTTGCAGGTGTTTCCCACGAAAACGCGCCATAACATGATCGCGCTGTGCCTGCGAAAGGTCGCCGTGCAGAGCATCGGCGTTGTACCCGTCTTGCATTAGTTTGTCGGCTACATCTTTTGTCTCTGCCCGGGTACGGCAAAAAATAATTCCGTAAATATTCGGGTTTACATCGGCCACACGTTTTAGCGCTATGTAGCGGTCTTTTGCATGTACCAAATAGTAATTGTGTTCCACATTTTCGGCACCTGTATTTCTTTTGCCTACCGAGATTTCAAAAATATCGGTCATGTATTTTTTCGAGATGGCAACAATCTCTTTTGGCATGGTTGCCGAGAACAGGAGCGTCTGTTTCTCTTCGGGCGAATTTTCTAAAATAGCGTCTAAATCGTCTTTAAAACCCATCGACAACATTTCGTCGGCTTCGTCGAGAACCACCCACTTTATTTCGTTAACACGTAATTTTTTCCGTTTAATTAAATCGAGTGTTCTGCCCGGTGTTCCTACAACAATTTGCGGCCCACGATCTAACTCTTTAATCTGTTGCCTGATATCGGAACCTCCGTAAACTACGGCAATTTTTAATCCTTTTGTATTTTTCGAATAGTTCTTTAAATCTTTTGCAATTTGCATTGCCAACTCGCGGGTTGGACTTAAAACCAAAGCTTGTATCGAACGTTGTGCAACATCGATTTGTTCGATAATTGGCAATCCAAAAGCAGCCGTTTTACCGGTTCCTGTTTGTGCCAAAGCTACCATATCTTGCACGTTTTCTAATAAAAATGGAATTGTTTTTTCCTGAATAGGAGTGGGTTTCTCGAAACCGAGTTCTTCAATTGCCAATTGAATTTCGGTGCTTAAACCCATTTCTTTAAATAATGTCATTCAAATTCTTCTAAAATTTCGGGTGCAAAGGTACGCTTTTAAAATGAAATTCAGATGTTTATGAGCATTACTTCGTTTTTGTTAACGTAATCGGGCATTTGCTTTTCTGCAAACATTTCTGCTGCGGTCTTTTTTTTTATACTTTTTATAGTAC
>WGCT01000270.1 GCA_015493625.1 Draconibacterium sp.
ACAGTAAAAAGATGATAAAAATCAGGTTCTGAAAACTATTTTTTGCTTCGATTGAAATCTATAAATAAATAACTTAATTTACTTTCGTATTCCAATTTTATCGGCTAAAAAAGATTAAGTTTTTTCTTTGCAACAAAACTATTTTTAAACGGGTAAAATGTATGCAACTTATGTTGCGAATATTAAACTTTATAAAGAATGCGTGTAAGAATATTGCGGTGAATGCCAAGATACGAGGCAATGTGTTGACGTTGAAGTTTTTGTGCCAACTCGGGGTACTGTTGTAAAAATATGCGAATGCGTTGTTCGGCATTTAACGATTGGAAAGAGTGGATTCTTCCCATTGCCTGTATGTAGCTCTCTTCGGCCAGAATACGTACTGTACGTTCGAATTTCGGATGGTTGTCGAGCAATGTTTTAAATTCGTGCTTTTCAATGTAAATAAGTTTCGAATCTTCGTATGCGCGAATTGCTTCGGTAGAATTTTTACCGCTGTAAAATCCCTGTTGATTACTGATTATAAAATTATTTGGGGGGAAAAAGAAGCGCGAAATCCATTCGGTGCCGCTGTCGGAAAGATAGGTGGCATACAAAAGTCCTTCAATGAGAATTCCGATTTTTTTTGTTTTTTCGCCATAGTCGATAAAACTTTCTCCCTTTTTAAGTTCAACTTCACTGTTCTTTAAATCGAACGATTTAAGCAGGTCGAGGGTAAGTTGGTAGCGGGCAATTATTTTTTTATGATCCATTTATTTTGTGCCAAAGTTTTCGTTAAAAAGTTTTAATCGTTCTTCCAGTTCGCCAAATTGTTCGCGTTTTACAAACGAAACACAAGCCCGAATTCCCTCCTCATAACTTCCTGTATTGTCGAGTGCAATGGCACTAATTCCGTAATAAAGCAGGTTTTCAACAAGTTGGTTGCCAGTCATGTTTGGGTACGAAATGGTAAAATAAAAACCATCGGCAATTTTAACATCCAAATCTTTTTCGTAAACAATGTTAAACCCATTTTTCAGAAAAAGGTCTTTCATTATTTTTGCTTTTTCGCCATACTCTTTTACCTCTTCAACAAAATTGAAACGGCCCTCGTTTGCAGCTTTAAACATTGCTGCCAGTGCCCACTGTGCCGAATGGCTGGTGCCCGACGAAACCGAGTATAAGATGCGTAGCGTAATGGTGTCGCCAAAAGTTGTTCCTTTAAACCGTTCTTGCAGGTCGGGGTAGTCGCGCACAAAAAGTTTGTCGGAAATGGCCATTAATCCGCAGCGTTGCCCGGCATACGAAAATATTTTTGAGCTTGATATAAACAGAATATAATTGTTGGTATATTTTGCTACAGTGGGTTGAAAAGGAGCCTCTCCGGGTTTCGATAAATCGTTGCGGAAATCCATGCCGAAGTAGGCGAGATCTTCCATTACAATTACATCGTATTTTGTAGCAAGTTCGCCAATTATTTTTAACTCTTTATCGTTAAAACAGATCCATGCCGGATTGTTTGGGTTTGAATAGATAATTGAGTTGATTGTTCCTTTCGCCAAAATCTCTTCAAGTTTGTCGCGCAACTTTTCTCCTCTGAAATTAAAAACATCAAAAGTCGTATATTTTAGCCCCAGTACCATCATTTGTTGTTTTTGTACCGGAAACCCGGGGTCGATAAACAGTGTTGTATCTCTGTTTTTATCGATATTTCCGGCGGCCATAAATGCGGAGAATGTTCCCTGCATGGAGCCAACTGTTGCAATGCAACCTTTGGGCGCAACATCAATATCGAGGTAATTTTTAATAAATTTTGAGGCCTCCTCTTTTAATGGCTTTATTCCATCTACCATTGGATAAATGGCGGCTACTCCTTTTTTTAGTGCTTCAATTTCTGCATCGACACCAATTTTAGAGGGGGGCAGGCCGGGAACTCCCATTTCCATACGAATGTATTTTAATCCGGTTTCCTCTTCAACCAAATTTACAAGAGCAACAATCTCACGAATAGATGCTTTCCCAACATTGGGAATTCGTAATTCCGATATTTTTGAATCGACAATGGCTTTGTCGAAGGGAGAGTTGTTTATCATTTTGTTGTTTTTTTATTGTCAAAAAAGAAATACTATTTCATTTAAAACATAGATGAAATAGTATTTCAATTGTGCCGAAACAGATGTTTAGCTGTAAATGTTGTGTCGGAATTTTACCAGCAATTAAAAACCAAAATCGGTTTTAATTGCCTCTAACCAGGCGGCAACTCTTTCGTCGGTTAATTCCGGTTCAAAATCTTCGTCGAGTGGTAATCCTATGAATTTACCGTCTACAATTGCATCCGACTCTTCGAATTCGTAACCGTCGGTAGCAACCTGTCCGGTTAATGTTGCTCCGTGTTCCATAAGTTTTTTACCAAGTAAGCCAATGTGGTCTACAAAACCGTGTGCGTATGTAACGTGGTCGCCCAGACCGAAAATGGCAACTGTTTTTTTACTGTAATCGGTTTTAGCAATTTCGGGCATAAATTTGCCCCAATCGTTGTTCGAGTAGGTCGAATCCCAAGTGTCTTTTCCAACGGTTGAAAGTCCAAAAATAATTTTGTCGAACTTTTCGAGGTCGGAAACAGAGGCGTCTTTAACGGCTACCATTTCTACATTGTTCTCGCCAATAATCTCTTTAATTTTATCTGCTACGCGGTTTACCGCACCACCAAGCGGGCCATAAAAAATTGCTATTTTGCTCATATTATTCTAATTAATTTATTGATTATGAATATTTAAATTTCCTCTTTCGTATTCACCAAGAATTGAAAGACTAGATGCGCTTTTTAATACCTGATGAATGGCTTTGTCGTAATTTTCCGAATTGTCCCATTCAATATCGACATGAAATGTATATTCGTTTGGTTTTCCTATTTTGGGTACCGATTGAATTTTTGTCAGGTTAATTTTGTTCTCGGCGAACGTATTTAGCACTTTAGCCAGTGCTCCATGAAAATGGCCAACCTCGAAACAGATTGATGCCTTGTTTGACTCTTTTGTTAAATTACCATGTTTCGACAATATAAGAAAGCGTGTGTAGTTTCTCTTATTGGTTTCAACCCCGGTATCTAAAACTTCGAGTTTGTAAAGTTCTGCCGAACGCAAATTCCCTATTGCTGCTGCGTTTACTAAATTGTCTTCAGCAATTTTTTTTGCCGAACCGGCAGTGTCGAGTGCTTCGTGCAATTTTGCGTTGGGGAAGTGCGATTCAATGTATTCTAAACTTTGCTGAATGGCAATGGGATGCGAATAAATGTCGGTAATGTCTTTTGTTTTCACTCCCGGTTTTACCATTAAATTCATTTGAATGTGAATGTAGACTTCACCAATAATTCGTAAATGATAATCGCGTATTAGTTGATAGTTTTTCAGTAAACTTCCGGCAATGGAGTTCTCTATTGCCATAACTGCAATATCAACTTTATCGTCATCTATTAATTCGCAAACGCTTGTAAACGATTTGCATTCAACAACTTCAATCTCTTCTTTAAAATATTTAAGTGCAGCTTCTTCGTGAAAAGAGCCTGCAATACCTTGTACGGCTATTCGTTTCATTCAATGTTTTTTAGTGCTACAAAGATAAAAAACCTTTGTTTGCACACATTAATTAACCCCATCTACTTGTTAAAGTTCATCGGTAAACAACAATTTATCTTTACTACTTTGTAAAACAGTCATGCATTTTTCAATGTCAACCGGTCGGATAACGTTAATTGCGTCGTTTTCGTCTTTGCTGAACGAGTACATGTATTCGATAAAAATACCTTCGGAATTTAATGCTTCGAGCAATTTTGCCAGCGACCCCGGTTTGTTGTCTGTTTTTACCAAAACAACATCGGTGGTTTGAACCGAAAAAAGATTTTCTTTTAAAATTGTTTTTGCTTTATCGGGGTCGGAAACAATTAATCTTAATACGCCAAAATCGGAAGTGTCGGCAATGGTAAATGCCGAAATGTTTATTCCTGCATTACCTAAAATATGGGTTACTTCGTTTAATCTTCCCAATTTGTTTTCGAGAAAAACGGAAACTTGTTTTACTATCATTTTATTTAGATTTTACGATTATCGATTACTCTTTTTGATTTTCCTGCTGTACGCTCAATTGTTTTTGGTTCAACTAATTTAACGGCAACCGAAATGCCGAGCGTGTTTTGAATGTTGTTTTTTATTTTTGTTTTTAGCTCTTCCAGCTTATGAATTTCGTCGGAAAAGAACTGTTCCTGAACTTCAACCAAAACTTTTAAAACGTCGAGTGTTCCTTCGCGTTCAACAATTAAGAGGTAGTGAGGTTCTGTTTCACTCATCTCGAGTAAAACGCTTTCTATTTGCGACGGAAATACGTTTACACCTCTAATAATGAGCATGTCGTCGCTGCGCCCCATACATTTTTCCATTCTAACCAATGTTCTGCCGCATTTACATTTGTCGTAAATTAACCGGGTTAAGTCGTGTGTGCGGTAGCGAATAATTGGTATTCCCTCTTTTGTTATGGTTGTAAATACTAATTCGCCAATCTCTCCCGGTGGCATGGGTTCCAGTGTTTCGGGATGAATGATTTCGGGAATAAAATGGTCTTCGTTGATGTGCATTCCGGCTTGTTCTTCGCATTCGCACGAAACGCCCGGCCCAACAACTTCGCTTAGTCCGTAAATATCGATGGCTTTAATTTTTAGTTTGGCTTCAATCTCTTTTCGCATATTTTCGCTCCAGGGTTCGGCACCAAAAATTCCCACTTTTAAATTTAACGATTCAGGTTCAATGCCGTTTTCTTTCATTACTTCGGCTAAAAATAGTGCGTACGAAGGTGTACAAGCAATAACCGATGATTTAAAATCTTGCATTAACTGAAGCTGTTTCTGTGTGTTTCCACCCGAGATTGGAATTACAGTTGCTCCCAGATTTTCTGTTCCGTAGTGCATTCCAAGTCCACCGGTAAAAAGTCCGTAGCCATAAGCAATTTGCACAATGTCATTCTGGCCAACTCCGGCCATGCAAAGTGTTCGGGTTACTACTTCCGACCACATATTCAGGTCGTTGCGGGTGTATCCTACAACGGTTGGTTTCCCGGTAGTTCCCGAGCTGGCATGTATTCGAACAATTTCGCTCATGGGCACGGTAAACATTCCAAACGGATAGTTGTCGCGTAAATCGGTTTTTTCGGTAAAAGGTAATTTCGACAGGTCTTTTACACTTTTTATATCGGCCGGAACCAATCCTTTTTCCTGCATTTTAGCCCGGTAACTCGGTACGTTATGATATATTCTTTCTACTGTTTTAATCAATCTCTCCGATTGAATTGCCTCCATCTCTTCGCGCGTGGCACACTCTATTTTTTCATTCCAAATCATTATTCTCAGGTATATTTAGTTTTTAAAAAATTAACGACCATAAACTGTTTCGTCATCCAAAAGTTTTACCCCTTTTCTTTCAAGTCTCAGTTTCGCTTCAATAACATCGGGTACTTCGAGAATTAATACCGCTTTTTTACTCCCTGAAATTAGTCGGGTGTATGCACTTTCCATATGAATTCCGGCACGGGCAACCTGAACCAAAAGTTCGTCTAAGCCTCCTGTCGAGTCTTTCATTTCAAGTGCTAATATTTCGCGCAACGACACTGAATCTCCGCGGTCGGAAAGAATCTGATACGCCTTTTCGGGTTGATTTACCAGAAGTTTTACAACGCCCCAACCCTGATAAATATTCATCAATGTCATCGAGCTGATATTGATGTTCTCTCTTTTTAAAGCATTCGTAACCTCCTCGAAATGGGCTATCTTATTTTTTAGAAATACCGATATTTCAAAT
>WGCT01000271.1 GCA_015493625.1 Draconibacterium sp.
TAACGATAGCGAAATATTCAAACAACTCCGCTGGTAATAGTAACTTGATTAATTCTTGATAATGCTCTTTTTGATGTGTCATAACGATATAAAATTGTAAAAAACAAAACTCGTAATTTTATTTTACTCCACAACTTTTTGAACTGAGCCGTTGCGAGGGTGCAATTTTATTCCCAGCAGTGCAATCAATCAGCTCGAAACCTGGCAAAAAGAGTCGTTCGACCCCAAAACAATAGACAAAGAGTTGGGATGGGCAGAAGATATTGGGATGAATTGTATGCGTGTTTATTTACATCATCTAGCTTGGGAAATCGATAAAACAGGATTTAAAAACCGCATGAACGAATACCTAAAAATTGCCGACAGTCATGGTATAAAAACCATTTTTGTTTTTTTCGACGACTGTTGGAATGCAACATATAAAGCAGGAAAACAACCCAACCCCAAACCGGGAATACATAACTCGGGGTGGGTTCGCGACCCGGGCGATTTACTCTTCGAAAAACCTGAATTGATGGCTGAATTAGAAAAGTATGTTAAAGATATTCTTACCACTTTTAAAACCGACCAACGAATTGCTCTCTGGGATTTATACAACGAACCCGGGAACTCGGGTTACAAAAACAAATCGATACCTCTATTAAAAAATGCATTTCAATGGGGTTGGGAAATACGCCCTTCGCAGCCACTTTCGGCAGGTATCTGGAACAATAAGCTTAAAGAGCTAAACAAAATTCAACTTGCAAATTCCGATGTGATTACCTACCACAACTACTCGAACCCCAAAAATCATCAGCATGCTATTGATACGCTAAAAACATATGGCCGGCCACTGGTTTGCACCGAATACATGGCTCGTCGTTTTAACAGTCTCTTTAGCAACATAATGCCGTTACTAAAAAAAGAGAATGTTGGTGCAATTAACTGGGGATTGGTAGCCGGAAAAACAAATACGAAATATGCTTGGGGACAACCAATTCCCGATGGTTCGGAACCTGCACTTTGGTTTCACGAAATTTTTAGGAAAGATGGAACTCCCTATAAACAGGAGGAAGTTGACATAATAAAGAAATTGACAGGAAAAAAATAGTTTTAACTATTTTTACTATCTGAAACTTAAACCTAACGACAAATAAATTACCACATTAAACGAAAACCTATGAAACAAGTTTTTTTAATCGTACTGTTTACCTCTCTTTTTTCACACATAATTATTGCACAGTCTCCCTATCGCTATCGCGGACTTTGCCTGGCAGCTCCCTCGGTAAAGCTTGTTAACAATTTTGTCGATTTTATCGATAATGATTTGTCTGCTGCCGGAATAAACTTACTAATACTAAGAATTGATTACAGGTACAACTACACATCGCACCCCGAATTAATTGACAACGACCCACTTTCGAAAGAAGATATTAAGAAGTTGGTTAACGTTTGTAAAAAAAATAACATCCGGCTAATTCCGCAAATTAATTTATTGGGGCATCAGTCGTGGGCAAGTACTCCGGGAAAATTACTTGAAGTTTATCCAGAATTTGATGAAACCCCCGGCATCAAATTTCCAAAAAAATACAAATGGCCAAATTCCGACGGATTGTATTGTAAAAGCTACTGTCCGTTGCACCCAAAAGTTCACGGTGTAGTTTTTGATTTAGTAGACGAAATTTGCGATGTTTTTGAAACCGATGCTTTTCATGCCGGCCTCGACGAAGTTTTTTATATTGGTTACGAAAAGTGCCCGCGTTGCAGCAGAAGAGACAAAGCTGAACTTTTTGCAGAAGAAGTTACACGAATAAGAAATCATTTAAAAATGCAAAACCGGGAACTTTGGATGTGGGGCGACCGGCTGATAGATGGTAAAACAACAGGAATAGGACTCTGGGAAGGCAGCTACAACAACACGTACCGCGCCATCGATATGATTCCGAAAGATGTAGTTATTTGCGACTGGCATTACGAGCGCCCCGACCCAACTGCTGTACTTTTTGCAGCAAAAGGATTATCGGTACTCACCTGTCCGTGGAAAAATACAAACAATGCACTTCAGCAAGAAAAACTATTACGTAATTTAATTGCCGGGGCCACAAAAGAGATGAAACCAAAATATTTGGGTATGTTGCAAACCGTTTGGGGTTCAACACAAAATTTCATGGAGAAGTACAAAAGCAATGTAAAAAAAGAGGAGACGTCGGCAACCTGTTTTAAAGCATTAACAAAAGCGTGGAACAAGTAGAATCAGAGAAAATGGCATCAGTTTTAAATAGAAAAACAACGATGGAATACCGTCGGTTTGGAAAGACAGGAAAATACATTAGCGCAGTTACATTGGGTGGAATGCGCTTTAAACATGGTTGGGACGAGCCGCGTGAAGAGATACCAAAAGACACGCTCGAAGAGTGCATCGACTCGGTAAAAATGGCTTTCGATGCCGGAATAAATAACATAGAAACTGCCTGGGGTTATGTAAAAAGCGAGTCGGTTTACGGGCAAGTATTGAACAACGAGCTCGCCATTCCCCGCAACTCCTATTATTTAATGACAAAAGGGAATCCGTTAACTGCCGACGAAATGCGAAAAATGGTAGAAAAACAATTAAAAGCACTAAAAACCGACTATTTCGATTTTTACGGGTGGCACGGAATTAATAACGAAAAGCTTTTTAACGAATCGTGTAAAACGGGGGGTGCCGTTGAAGAGCTTTTACGAATGAAAGAAGAACAAATAATTAAACACGTTGGGTTTAGCACTCACGCGCCGCTCGAAGTAATTACAAAAAGCATTGAAACCGGGCTTTTCGAATTTATAAATCTTCATTATTACTATTTTAATCAGCGAAACATGCCTGCCGTAAAACTGGCAAGCAAAAAAGATATGGGCGTTTTTATTATCTCACCTAACGATAAAGGAGGACACCTTTTTAATGCTCCACAAAAGGTGAAAGAGGCCACTCTCCCACTAACTCCAATTCAATGGAATGCCCGTTTCTGCCTGCACAACAAAGAGGTTCACACGTTAACGTTTGGAATAACACAAAAAGCACATTTCAACGAAATGAGAGGAATTTTCCCTACGGCGTGGAACAGTTCGGAACAAAAAACAAAACAGATTCTCGACAGTTTTACCAATACCGACAAATATGCGAATTACGAAGGATACGATCTTCAGAACGACCCGTCGGGAATAAATATTCCGGTGGTTTTACGACTCCGAAAACTCTGGAAATGTTACAACATGGAAGATTTTGGGAAATACCGATACAATCTTTTTCAAGAAAAAGACCACTGGTTACCCGGTAAATTTGCCACCGATGAGAACATTGCAAAAATCGATTTCTCAAAAGTTCCCGAAACCATTCCGCTAAAAAAGATGCTAACCGAGACCCACCAAGCTCTGTTTGTACCGAAAAAATAGCACAAAATGGAAGTAGTGCAAAATTTAAATCGCTCGAGGAATTCTTTAGATTAAAACTTGTTTCTTTTATGAAAATATTTACATTTGTATTAAATACCACTTGCGTGTAGCATTTAAATTATGAGACTATCAAAAACATCGGAATACGCGTTGAGAATACTGAGTTTTATGATTAACTCAGACTTAGAAATTTTTTCGGCAAACTATCTGATTAAAACATTAAAAGTTCCCGACAAATATTTGAGGCGACTGATGACCAATCTGTCGAAAAAAGGATTTGTAAAAAGTGTACAAGGGCGCGACGGTGGCTATGCTTTTGCAAAAAATGCCGACAGCATTTACCTCTCTGATGTTATTGATGCGGTTGAAGGAATAGACAAATACCGCGGATGTATTTTAGGATTTAGCAGTTGCAGCGACGACAATCCATGTGCGTTGCACAATAAATATGCCTCCATTCGCGACCAACTCATCACCTTTCTCTCTACCACAACCATTTCAGAACTAAAAAGTAATGAGGCACTTAAG
>WGCT01000272.1 GCA_015493625.1 Draconibacterium sp.
CTATTTAATAGAATATAAACCACACAAACTTACTACTATTTCAGCTTTTTTTTGATAGTTTTGGTATGTCGTAAAACAAATTCAATCGATATCTCATGTTCAATACTATTTTAAAATCGATGAAAAATAAATTACTTACTCAGCTTTTTACTTTTTCAATTTTACTTGTTGGAGCATCTTTTTTACACTGTACAGAACAGACGAATAAGAAAGATAAGCCAAACATCATTTTTATTTTTGCCGACGACCAGTGTTATAAAACTGTTCATGCACTAGGAAACGATGAGATAATAACCCCAACATTAGATAAAATGGTTAACGAAGGAGTTACGTTTACCAATACCTATAATATGGGAGGTTGGAATGGTGCCGTTTGTGTTGCAAGTCGCGCAATGATGAATTCGGGGCGTTTTATTTGGCGGGCGCATAAAGCAGAGAAGAGTTTTCAGAAACTAGCCGAAGAGGGTAAAATGTGGGGCAATTTAATGCAGAAAGCCGGATACACTACTTATATGACAGGGAAATGGCATGTAAAAGTTGCTCCTGAAAAATGTTTTAATGTGGTTGCACACGAGCGTCCCGGTATGCCAAATCAAACAAAAGAGGGGTACAACAGGCCATTAAGCAAAACCGATACAATTTGGGAACCGTGGCATAAAAAATATGGTGGATTTTGGAAAGGTGGAAAACACTGGAGTGAAGTGTTAAAAGATGATGCACTCATATTTATCGATTCGGCTGCAACTGGTAACAACCCTTTTTTTATGTATCTGGCGTTTAATGCAGCGCACGACCCGCGGCAGTCGCCCAAAAAATATGTCGAGATGTATCCGCTCGAGAAAATATCGGTACCTGTAACTTTTTTATCCGATTATCCCGATGCCGATAAAATTGGATGTGGAAAAGGATTGCGCGACGAGCGGCTGGCTCCATTCCCAAGAACAAAATATGCTGTTAAAGTGAATCGTCAGGAATATTATGCAATTATTACGCACATGGACGAGCAGATTCGACAGATTTTAGAAGCCGTTAAAAAGAGTGGAAAAGCCGATAATACGTATATCTTTTTCTCGGCCGACCATGGTTTGTCTGTGGGGAACCACGGGTTAATGGGAAAACAGAATATGTACGACCACAGTATGCGCGTTCCGCTAATTGTTATTGGCCCTGATATTCCGAAAAACAAAAAGGTAAATGCCGATGTTTATGTGCAGGATATTATGGCAACAGCACTCGATTTAGCCGGAGTTGAGAAACCCGTTTATGTTGAGTTTAACAGCCTGCTCCCGTTGGCAATGGGTACGCAAATAAAAAGCAATTACGATGCAATTTATGGCTGTTATACTACAAAACAACGAATGATTCGGAAAGATGGATTTAAGCTAATTGCTTACCCCGATGCAAATAAAGTACTCCTGTTCGACCTAAAAAAAGATCCATTGGAAATGAATAATCTGGCTGACTCGGTAAATTATGCTACAAAGAAAAAGCTGTTGTTCGACGATTTACTGAAATTGCAAAAGAGAATGGACGATGAACTGGATTTAAAACCGCTTTATAATAGTGTTGTTGGTTAACAGTTTCTAAATAAAGGTTCTTATTTATCTGTTAACCATTCTTGTACGGGAAATCTAATAAGCAAAACTCCCAATCTCAGCAATAAAAAAACAAAAGGCAACCTACAATATAGAAGGAGAAGATTACTGAGGTTGTTTAACCATAGATGAGAATGATTGCAGTAGACTGCGAATACTATTTCATCTCGCTGTGAGCTTTAAAACTACTCTTTGTAAACGCGAGGTATTCGAAATGTTTTCTTAATCGAAAAAACAATTCTTCTCATTATATTTTTTACTTTTAAGAATTAATAATCATTTTAAAGCTCAATACCGTGAAGAAGTTATTTTTTCCATTCGCATTAATATTAATCACTTTTCTGGTTGGTTGTCACTCCAATAATAACAGGTCGCAAAAAACAGATAAACAGTTTGGCGAATTTGTTCAGGCATTTACAAGCGGCACAATTTCAAAAGAGTCGGTAATAACCATATATCTTGCAAAACCACTTGCTAAGATTGATGTGCAAGGGAAGAAACTTTTTAAATTTTCGCCAGCTATCGACGGAGAAGTGGTACTTGTTGGCGACAGGATTATTGAATTCAGACCATCCGGTTTGCTAAAATCGAACACAAAATACAGTGCCGAGTTTTTCCTTGGCAAGCTACTTCCTGTTTCTAAGGCTCTTCAAAAAATGCCGTTTCAGTTCTCCACCATCGCACAATCATTCTCAGTCTCGTTTAGCGGATTAAAAAACTCGAGTGCCGACGCTCCGGGTGAGATGAAATTCTCGGGTTACCTTTTAACTGCCGATGTAATGGATTCTGAGGAGGCAGAGAAATTGTTAACAGCAACTTACGGGGGCGAAAAGAGAGAGATTGCGTGGCAACACGATTCGGGCAGAAGAAAGCATTTTTTTACAATCGATGCGCTAAAACGGCTCAACAATAAAGAGGCAACTTTAAAAGTGGAATGGAATGGAAGTCAGGTAGGCATTGACAACAAAGGCGAAAAAGAGATAAAAGTTCCTGCACTAAACTCATTCGAAATTATTAATGCGCAAGTAATTCAGATACCAAAGCAGCACATTCAAATCCGTTTTTCCGACAATCTGTTAAAGAATCAGAATTTGGAGGGACTAATTCAATTGGAAGATAAAACCAAATTAAAACTTGAAATTGATGATAACGTGATTAATGCCTGGCCTGACAACCAGATATCAGGAGAGTTGAATTTGACGGTTTATCCGGGAATTCAGAATTGGAATTATGCGAAATACAAAGATTCTCAGAATTTTTTATTGCATTTTAGCATGCAAAAACCCGAGCTGCGATTAATCGGTAAAGGTGTAATTGTTCCACAAAACAATCGTTTGGAATTTCCATTCGAAGCTGTTGGCTTGCACGCTGTTGAAATGCGGGTTGTTCAGATTTTTAAAGACAATGCATTGCAGTTTTTTCAAAATAATAATTTCGATGGGCAACAAAATTTGCGTACTGTCGGGCGAATGGTGTACGATAAAACGATAAAACTAACTGCCAAAAAACCCGATGATTTTCAGCAGTGGAAAAGCTATAAAATAAATCTGGCATCGCTGTTTAAAATAGAACAAGGAGCAATTTACCGGGTTGAGTTGCGAATAAAAAAGGAGTTTTCTGAGTTTAATTGTGGCGACAAGAAAAATAAGAGCGAACTTGCTGAAACAGAACTCCCCGAGACGGAGGAGTACGAAACAGATTGGGACGGTCCCGGCTGGTATTCGACCTATTATTACCCGCCCAACTACAATTGGGAAGAGCGCGATAACCCGTGTAGCGACTCGTATTACAACTCCGACGTTTTTGTGTCGCGGAATATTTTTGCCTCGAAGCTGGGAATTATCGCCAAAGAGGGACGCAATCATACGATGTATTTTGTCGTAACCAATTTGCTTACTGCCGAGCCCGAAAAAGGGGTTCAAATCCGTCTCTATAATTATCAGAATCAGCTGTTAGAAACTGTTCAAACGAACGAATTGGGGTTTGCAAAATTGAGAATGAAAAAGAAACCGTTTTCCCTGATTGCTCAAAAAATGGGGCAGTTCGGGTATCTACGTCTCGACGATGGCAATTCGCTCTCTACAAGTAATTTTAATGTTGCCGGGCAGCAGGTTCGCAACGGAATAAAAGGATTTATTTATGCCGAACGCGGAGTTTGGCGACCGGGCGATACGCTTTTTGTAAACTTTATTTTAGAGAAGAAAAATACCCGGCTTCCCGAAAATTATCCGGTGTTATTTCAATTAATAAATCCGAACGGACAGGTGGTTGAAAAGCAGTTGCAATCCAATAACGAAAACGGATTTTACTCGTTTGCACCAGCAACAGCTGCAACTGCACCAACCGGTAACTGGCATGTTGAGGCGAAAGTGGGAAATGTATCGTTCTCGAAACGGGTTAAAATTGAAGCCATAAAACCCAACCGGTTAAAAGTGAAATTGGATTTTTCTGCTCCGGTTTTAACAGCAAAAAACAGGTCGGTTCCGTTTTTGGCAACTTGGTTGCACGGCTCTCCGGCACGTTCGTTAAAAGCAAAAGTAGATGTGCTTTTTGCAAAAGACAGAACCGAATTTAAAGGGTACGAAAAGTTTACATTTACCAATCCCGCATCCGACTTTTCTCCGCACGAGCAGACCATTTTCGAAGGAAAATTAAACGACAAGGGGCAGGCTACTATTCCTCTCGATTTCCAATCGTTAGAAGCTGCACCGGGAATGGTAAAAGTGTGGTTTACCTCGCGGGTTTTCGAAGAGGGAGGCGATTTTAGTACCAATGTTTCGAATGTAAAATATGCTCCTTTTAACTCGTTTGTAGGTGTGAAAATGCCCGAATCGGAAGACAACTGGTATAAGACCGATACCGATTATTTGCCCGAAATAGTTACCGTTAGCGCAAATGGAAAACCTGTTGCGGGAATTGATATTGAGGCGCGGCTTTATAAAATAGACTGGCGCTGGTGGTGGGAGTCGGGTTCCGAAAACCTGGCGCATTACATCTCGGGAAGTTACTACTCACCGGTTCAGCAGTGGAGAATAAAAAATGCACAGCACCTCAGTAAATTAAAACTGAATGTAAAATACAACGATTGGAAAGACAATGGCCGCTACTTTCTCTGGGTAAAAGATTTAACTAGCGGACACGCTACCGGAACTACATTTTATATGTCGGAGTGGGGCGGCTGGCGGTCGGATGAGCAGTCGTCAGGTGCAACAATGTTAACGCTTAAAACCGATAAAGAGAAGTACAATGTTGGCGATGTTATTGAGGTTAAAATTCCTTCGTCGAAAGAGGGGCGGGCTTTGGTAAGTGTTGAAAATGGCACCGAAGTAACCGATATTTTTTGGGTGAAAACCACCGATAAACAAACCACATTTAACATTCAGGCAAAACCTGAAATGGCGCCCAATTTTTATGTTCACGTAACTTTAATTCAAAAATACGGACAAACTGAAAACGATGCTCCATTGCGGCTGTACGGCGTTATCCCTGTAATGGTCGAAAATCAGGAAACTATTCTCCATCCTCAAATAAAAGCTCCAAAAGAGATTGAGCCGGAAGCAAAATATACGGTAAGTGTTTCGGAGAAAAACGGGAAAGAGATGACTTACACACTTGCCATTGTTGATGAGGGATTGCTTGGATTAACCAACTATAAAACACCCGCTCCTCATGCTGCTTTTTATGCGCGCGAAGCACTTGGCGTAAAAACATGGGATTTGTACGATTATGTTGCCGGAGCATACGGAGCAGCACTCGAAAAAGCGTTTGCCGTAGGGGGCGACGAGGAGTTAAATGCCCGCGGAAAAAATAAAATCTCGCGCTTTAAACCGGTGGTTAAATTTGCCGGGCCGTTTACACTGCAAAAAGGTAAAACAAACCATCACAATTTTACTATGCCCAACTATGTGGGAGCGGTTAGGATAATGGTGGTAGCGGGAAAAAACGGAGCTTACGGAAAAGCGGAAAAAACAGTGCCTGTACGGAAAGGATTAATGTTGTTGGCTACTTTGCCCCGCGTGCTTGCTCCCAACGAGGAGGTGCAATTGCCGGTTACTGTTTTTGCTATGAAAGAGAAAGTGAAAAATGTTACTGTGCATATAAAATGCAATAAAAATATTACCGTTGTTGGAGAGGCAAAACAGGCAGTATCGTTTTCTGAATTGGGAGAAAAAATGGCATTTTTCAACTTAAAAGTAAATAGTAAAACGGGAGTTGCCAAAGTGTTTATTGAAGCAAAAAGCGGAACAGAAAAAGCGACATATGAAGTTGAATTGGAAGTTCGAAATCCGAATTCAAAAGTTACTATCGATAAATCGGAAATGGTGGAAGGTGAAAAAACTGCGGAGATGAAAATTTCTCTTCCCGGAGAACCCGGAACCAACAAAGTGTGGGTTGAAGTTTCTGGATTTCCCTCGTTAAATCTCGAAAAACATTTAAACTACCTGATTAATTATCCACATGGATGTGTTGAACAGGTTACTTCGGCTGCTTTCCCACAACTGTTTTTAGAAAAGCTGACCACAATAACTGCCGATCAAAAGCTGAAAATCGAAACAAATGTTCGTAGAACATTAGAACGATTATCGGCTTTTCAGTTGCGCAACGGTGGCTTTGCATACTGGCCCGGCGCATCGAAAGCAAACGAGTGGGGAACAAATTATGCAGGTCATTTTTTATTGAAAGCGGCCGACCGGGGTTTTACAATTCCACAGGGAATGAAACGCAGTTGGTTAAATTACCAAAAAACAACAGCCCGAAATTGGAGCCCGGCAAACGGATATCGCAACGGAGTGTACTCGCGAAACTACGATTATACGCAGGCGTACCGTTTATATACACTGGCTTTGGCCGGCGAACCCGATTTGGGCGCAATGAACAGGTTGCGCGAAAAAGAGGATAAAACAGCCGAAGTAGTTTGGCGATTGGCTGCTGCTTATGTTTTGGCAGGGCAGCCCGAAGCAGCCGAAAAGATGATAACCCGCTTATCGACAGAAATAAAAGAATACAACGAATTTGGAGGTACTTTTGGCTCGGCACTGCGCGACAAAGCAATGATTTTAGAGTCGTTAATTCTTTTAAACAAGAAAGAGCGTGCATTCGAAATGCTTAAAACAGTTGCTGCCGATATAAATCGCCGGAGCTGGTTGAGTACGCAAACAGCAGCGTGGTGTTTAATGTCGGCTGCATATTTTGCCGATAAGTATTATGCCAATTCGGAAGATACCAATTTTGAGTTGATTGTAAACGGCAAAGAAACAAAAATGCGAACCAAAATTCCGGTGGTAATCCTTCCTGTAAAACTAAGTTCAGAGAAAGAAATCGAGGTTCGTTATACGAATAAAGGTAAAAATGCAACATTTGTAAAACTGGTTGCAAGTGGTACTCCGGCAGGAACCAACACACATTCGTCAGCCGAAAATTTATTGATGCAGACAAAATATCTCGATACAAATAATCGTGAAATTGATGCTGCATCAATTGCTCAAGGCGAAGATTTTAAATTGGTTGTAACGGTGAAAAATCCGGGGCAGCGAACCGATTATAAAG
>WGCT01000273.1 GCA_015493625.1 Draconibacterium sp.
GTTTTACGGCGATTAAAACTTGTTCCCGAATAATATTTTGCAATAAAATACACATTCAGGAAGCCCGTTTTTTACGGGCTTTTTTTATTCTTATAATTTGATTGAGTGCAATCAAAACTAAAATAAGAACTAAAAAGCTGAAAAAATAGAAATCGTAACTTTTATAAAGAGGCATATTGTTGCCAATACTAATGTAACCTAACCAATAGTGAGGATGAGCTCTTCTGGAATTTACCGATGAAAGATATTTTAGCTTTGCCTGCCGTAACGCTTCCGATTTTGTGTCGCCGCGTTTTAAGTTTTTATAAAACGACTGCATAATTTTTGTTGCCGACTGGTCGTCTACCTCCCACAACGACATAATTATTGCCGGACATCCGGCATAAAAAAATCCGCGGGCAAGGCTCATAATTCCTTCGCCTTTTTTCAATATCCCGCCTCCTGTGTTGCAGGCACTTAAAACGGTCAACCTTGCATTTAATTTTAAATTGTAAATGTCGGCAGTGTTTAATAACCCGTCAGAAAAATTATCTGTTGTTGGGTTGGGAGAGAAAACTAAACGCGAAAAACCGGGTAACGAATCGTTTATATAGGCGTGCATGGCCAAATGTAAAATATCGTATTTGTTGGCAATTGTTCTGAACTGTTGTTCTGTGGCATCGTCGCCTTTATAAACCTTGGCTTTTACAGTATTCGAAATGCGTTCAACCTCTTTTTGAACCCCCGGAAGTGGTGGAATTGCAACTCTTTTTCCGCTAAATTCAAGGGTGTCGTTGTTGTATTCCGGAGCAAAGGCAACCACCTTGTTTCGCATTTTGGGAAATAGCCTATTTTTCTGAAACAGAAGATTCGCCGAGTTTGAATAGTTGATGTTCAGACTTTTAATCAAATAGTCGAGTTTGTTAAACTGAATAAGTTTTGTTGTGTCGGGCAAATTCTGGAGTAGAGCTTCAAATGCAATGTAGTTTAGTTTGCCGTCGGGGATAATAGTAACATTTTTATTTTGAAGGTGGCTGCGAAATGGGAAAATAAGCCGATTATAAAGTTGATGTGATTCGACACAAAACTGTTTCGACTCGTCGTTGGTTGTAAAGGCATATTCGGGATTTGCCATAAAATGAAACACCGATTCTACAGTGCAACCAAAATGTACCCCTACATCTTGTTTATTAAACTCAACACTATTTTTCGAAATAGTAAAAGTATATAATTCGCTTGCCGTATCTTTCTCGTTTAAAACGTATTCTAAAATTACATCGTTAAATCTCATCTTCTTTTGTAATTTATAAATGGAAAGCATCGATGCCGAGTACTTTAAATTGTAGTAGTCGTTATACTCCTGTTCAAGGTAGCGGTTAAGGTTTTCTCTTTTCCGGGTAGCTTTAAAAATAGTTGTTTTGTATTGTTCTGTTTTTGTCGAGTCGCTGTTTTCTTTGCTGTTCTCTTCAAAAAGTTTTTCCGAATAAATAGTTATGGTACTGTTTATTCTGCGTTCAAGTTGTAATAAACTGTCGGGAATTAAGCTGTTTTCCAGTGCCGATTCGTTTGTGAGTTTGTCGAAAACCGAACTGCTTTTTATTCGTTCGGCACTCTCGAAAGCCATTTCTGTATATTTGCTGTTCTTTGTTGCAGTGTATGCGTAGTATGCTGTTTTTACCAAATTCTGAAAGGTGGAATACTCCAGTTCTGTAAGTTGTATTTTACTTTTATCGCCCGACAGCTCCATTCGTGCCTTTTGTATTAAAGTGCCGGCAATCTGGTAATTGTTTATGGCATTCGAAAGTGCCGTTAAATATTGTTCCGGTTTTTGCTCTTTTGCAATCGATGCTATTTCGGTATAAGTTGTAGCAATTTTTTTAAAATAGTTGATGCATCCAATTACTGAGATGTAATTCTCCGAACTGTTATTAATAATCTCCTGAGAGTAGTTTGCGGGAAACTTTAAAGCAGTTAACGCTTTTGTATACCATTGAATGGCTTTGTGTAAATTTTCAGTTTTTTGTTCCAACGACAAAGTTTTACCCTGTTTATCTGCCGGAATATTTCGGATATAATTTCCCCTTATATTGTAGTAGTGAGCAAGGATTAATCCAAATTTTGGTTGGATATTTTTTATAATTATAAAAGCAGCATCTAATGTCTTTTCAGCTTCTTTAAAATCACCTGCTTCTATTAAAAACAAAGAATAGTTTAGATATTGATTTGCAACGTTAATGTGTTTTTTGCCATAAAGGTGGATGGATAACTGAATTGCTTTTTTGTAATTATTTTTTGAACCCTTAATGTTCGAATGAACTTGGTTAATGTAAGCCAATAGCAGATGGTAGCGGATTTTATCTTCGGGATAAGCATTGTTT
>WGCT01000274.1 GCA_015493625.1 Draconibacterium sp.
AAGTTTTACCAACTTCATAAGCAATATGATTTCAGGATTATTAGCATACTCTTTTCTACCAAAGAAACCTAGAATCAAGTATGAAACGGTTAATACTTTTGGCCAATTAGCTATATACTAATCATTTGCATATATCGAACTCAGGTTATTACAATTCCCCATTGTATTGTGGATTTAGCTGTAGGTGTAATCTCCCCGAATAGTAAATTTCGTTTTTGCTTTTTTGTACATACCTATTAAATGCACAACTTGGTCTCTTACATAAAGGACTGCATTTATAAATGCTTTGCAAGTAGACCAACTGTGAATAAAAACAAAAGTCTGGTTTAATCACGTTATTCTTGTACAAAAAACAACAACAAAAACTACAGTTATTACAAAAATCTATGTACATTTGCCAACAGACGTACATATGAACAGAACAATAAAATGGATACAAAAAGACGAAAATTAATTTATAAGATTTTAAAAGATTATTATCAGGAAAGAAAGACCCAGCAGTTTATTGCCGACAAATATGGTATTTCCAGAATAATGGTTTCGCGCTTTATAAGCAAGGCGATAAGTGAGAAAATGGTGGAGATAATAATACATCCGCCCGAAGATCCGTTTGTAGAATTGGAAAGGGAGCTTGAATTAAAGTATGGATTAAAAGAGGTATTAATTACGCCGTCTTTGCAAGATAACCAAAAGACAATTGACGAACTGGGCAAAGCCGGAGCCAATTATTTACTACGAAATTTAAAAGGTAACGAGTCGATAAGTATATCGTGGGGGCGCACACTGTTCGCTCTAGTTAATGCACTACCAAAATCGAATTTCCCCGATATCAATATTATTCAAATGATTGGCGGGCTCGGATATCCTGAAGAGCAGCTTAGCGGAAACGAATTGGTGCGGCGAATGGCAAATGCATTTAATGGTCATCCTAAACTGCTTAATTCTCCTGGCATTGTTGCCAGCAAAGAGGTTTGCGAAGCACTAAAAAACGACCCGCAAAATAAATCGACACTTAATCTTGCACGCAAAGCCAACCTTGCTCTAGTAGGAATCGGAAATTTTTCAGGAGCTTCATTAATACAAAAACCAAACGGGATATTGACTAAAGATGATATCAAATCACTCGAAAAGAAAGGTACTGTCGGTGATATCTCCCTTCAGTTTATCAACAAAAACGGCGAGTTGATTGTGGACGATGTAAATGAACGGATTATTGGACTCAGCATCGAAGACATCAAAAATATATCGCGGGTAATTGGAATTTCTGGTGGCGAATACAAATTCGCAACCATTATGGCAGCATTAAAAGGAGAACTAATTGATGTGCTGATAACAGATAAAAATACAGCGGAAAAACTAATGAATCAGGATACCGGGAGTTAATAGTTTTAAATGAGCTGAAACAATAGGAGACGCATATTGAGGGATATAACAATTTTTATTACTCACCCTGATAAATTAGCAGCCTGATCCGTCGGCTGACGGATCGTCCCTTCCGTCAGTTGACGGATAGAGAGAGAAGAGGGAGAGTCATAATAAACTGATTATTAATCATTAAACTATATTATATACGAATGAAACAATATCTTTTAGGAATTGATTACGGTACCGGTGGTGCAAAAGCGTCGATAATAAATACAGAGGGTGAAGAGGTGGCATATGCATTCGAAGAGTATCCAATCTTAACGCCAAACCCGGGCTGGTCGGAACACGATGCAAATTTGCATTGGCAAGTTGCATGCCGGTTAATAAAAAGTTGCAGAAAAGAGGCAGAAATCAAACCTCAAAACATTGCGGGAATAGCGGTTTCTTCTGCTTATCCGTCGCTTGTGTTGATTGATAAAAATATCAACCCAGTACACAATGCCTATAATTTAATGGACAAAAGAGCCGTTAAGCAGGTTGAATGGTTACAAAAAAACATTGGAGAAAAAGAGATCTTCGACATCTCTAAAAACAGATTGGAAGACCATCCGGTAATCACAAACCTGATGTGGGAAAAAGAGAACCGCAGTGACGATTTCAAAAGGATACACAAAGCACTTTCTGTCGATGGTTTTATTAATGCAAAACTCACAGGGAAATTAACCGGGCACTTTTCAGGTGCAGCATTTTACGGCGTAGCTTACGATTTGCTCAATAAAAAATTTAATACCGAATTACTCGATAAAATAGGTATTTCAGAAAATCTGTTTCCCGACCTGTACTTATGCGAAGATATTATTGGTGGAATAACTTCCGAAGCAGCCAAAGAGACCGGGCTCGCAGAGGGAACTCCTGTTGCTGCCGGTCAGGTTGATTGTAATGCCGGCTGGGTTGGTGCCGGTGCCACCGAAGAAGGCGATTTGCAAATGAATCTGGGAACTTGTGGCAACTTCGGAATTATTACAAAAGACACTGATTTTCCCGATACAATGATAAATTTTGGTTACACAGCCGAATCTGAGGATACATTTATTATTGTTCCCACTACTACCACCGGCGGACAGTTAATTCGTTATATGCGCGACAATTTCTATAAAATGGAGATGGCAAGCCAGGACATTTTCGACACCGATACTTTTGATTTAATAAACCGGGAAGCTGAAAAAGTACCACCCGGAAGCGAAGGCTTGCTTACTCTGCCGTTTATGATGGGCGAAAGAACGCCAATTTGGGATGTTAATGCCCGGGGTGTATTGTTCGGGCTATCGCTTAACCATACACGCGGGCACGTCGTTCGCTCAATGATGGAAGCAGTTGGTTACGCACTTTACGACTCGTTCAGAATAATTAAAGAGTCGGGGAAAAAAGTAGGTTCACAAATTGTACTTAACGAGGGCGGTGCAAAAAGCAAACTCTGGCGACAAATCATTACCGACATTTTCAATGTACCAACCGTTTTAGTGCGCAGGAGAACGGGAGCTCCGTACGGTGATGCAATACTTGCAGGAGTAGCAACCGGAATTTTTAAAGACTTCTCGGTTTCAAAAAAGTGGTCGGAATACATCGACCCAATGGAACCTGACCAAGAGAACCATAAACTTTATATGGACTATTTTAAACTTTACAAAGAGCTTTACGAAGATGTTAAAGACGACTATAAAAAATTAGCAACGCTAAGAGAAAAATACAAATAAAATGGAATTATTAAGAAAGCTAAAAAAGCGTGTTGAAGATAAAAATTTAGTCAGTGTTGGTATTGTTGGATGTGGGCAAATGGGCTCAGGACTCGCGCACACAATAAACAATATAAACGGCATGCAGGTCAACTGCATTGCCGATATTGATGTAAAAAAAGCCATAAACACATTTGCTGAACAGGGAATTTCGAAAAGCGATATTATTGAAACAACCCATGTGGGCACAGCAAACGATGCTATCAAAAAAGGGAAACGGGTAGTTACAACCGACGCAATGATGATGGCAGAGATTGACCTGCTTGAGGCAAATGTTGAAGCGACCGGATTGCCTGATATGGGAGCACAAATGGCAATTAACTCGATTGAACGGAAGAAGCCGATTATAATGCTCAATGTTGAAACCGACATTACAATTGGTGCAATACTGAACCACAAAGCAAGACAAAACGGAGCTTTATATACCGTTGCATCGGGCGACGAACCGGGCGTTTGCACAATGTTATACGAGCAGGCAGTTTTAATGGGATTTGAAGTGATTGCCGCCGGGAAAGGAAAAAATAACCCGATGGATTTGACTGCCACTCCCGAATCGTGTATGGAAGAGGCACTCTCGAAAGAAATGAACCCCAAAATGCTCGCATCGTTTAAAGACGGAACAAAAACAATGGTTGAAATGGCCGCCGTATCAAATGCAACCGGTCTCCTACCCGACACACCGGGAATGCACGGCCCAAAAGTAGAACTGGATGATTTGGTAAATGTTTACAGGCCAAAAACCGATGGCGGAATTTTCAAGACCCGTGGCGCGGTTGATTTTAGCACCGGTAAAATTGCCCCCGGAGTTTTTATCATCGTCTATTCGGAAGATAAGCGAATACGAAAAGATATGAAATTTATCACTCATGCCGACGGACCTTACTATCTGCTTTTTAGGCCCTACCACCTTTGCGATATTGAAACTCCACAGTCGGTTGCCGAAGCGGTGCTGTTAAACGAAGTTACCGTTGCTGCCGAAACAATGAACTCGGAAGTTGTTGCCATTGCAAAACGCGATTTAAAAGCCGGCGAAACACTGAAAGGAATTGGCAGTACCGATATATTTGGCAGAATTTATACGTATAAAGAGGCGCGGATATTAAATACAATCCCGATTGGAATTGCCGAAAATGGGAAAATAATTGCCGATGTTAGAAAAGGCGAGCCGCTCACCACTTTAAATTGCCTGCCCGATTCAACATCATTTATCTACTCGCTAAGACAGGAACAAGATAAGTTGATACAATTATGAAGGAGATGATGAAAGCTGTGGTAGTAAATGCTCCCGGCAACTTTGGAGTTTACGATGTTGAGAAACCCACTTGTCCGGAAGGCGGAATGTTGGTAAAAGTTATTGCCTGCGGTTTGTGTGGTTCCGATTTACGCACACTGCGTTCGGGGCACCACCGGGTAAAATTACCGTTTACAATCGGTCACGAAATTTCGGGAGAAGTGGTAGAGTTGGGGGGAAATTATTCAGGCAACTGGAAAATTGGCGACAAGCTGGCAATATCTCCGTTGGCCTACTGCGGAAAATGCAATTTTTGTTTAGAAGGGAAATATGAACTCTGCAATAATTATAAAGAGATTGGGCAGCACTGGAAAGGCGGGTTAGCTGAATATATTGCAATTCCAAAAGAAGCTGTTCAACTGGGTACTATCCAGAAAATACCCGATGGACTCGACCCCGTTCACGCAACACTTGTGGAGCCACTATCGTCGGTGGTAAATGCACAGGAAGCCGGGAATATTGGACTTGGCGACGTGGTAGTTATTATGGGTGCCGGTCCTATTGGAACATTTCACCTTGAACTGGCAAGAGCTCGGGGAGCCGAAAAAATAGTAGTTGCCGATATTTCGGATGAGCGGTTAAAACTGATGGAACAGTACCAGCCTGATTTCCTCATCAACTCAAAAAAGGAAGATTTGGTTGAACGGGTTCGCACCATTACCGATGGTTACGGTGCCGATGTTATAATTACTGCCAACCCCGCTCCCGAAGCTCAGATTCAGGCAGTGAAAATAGCAAAAAAGGGAGGCCGTATTTTATTTTTCGGAGGACTTCCAAAAGATAACTCGACTCCGCAAATAGATATGAATATCGTTCATTATAACGCTTTGCACCTTATTGGCACAACTATTTTTTCACCGCGACACAACAGAATTGCCATGAAATTACTGGAGGGAGGAAAAATCTCAGCCGAAAAATTTATTTCACATACAATGCCTTTAGAGAATTTTGTTGAAGGAGCTCAGCTCGCATTGGCAGGCAAAGCACGAAAAGTAGTTTTTAAACCATAAAAATATTGAAATGGCAAAATCAGAAAAAGATACACCACCTGTATTCCCGTTAAACGATGTTGCACAAATTGCACTTTTGGTACCCGACATCGACAAGGCAGTTGAGACCTACTGGAAACGGTTTGGCATTGGCCCCTGGCACATTTACACCTACGGAAAACCGTTGGTAAAACGAATGACAAGAAACGGGAAACCCTACGATTACAAAATGAAAGTAGCACTTTCGTACATCGGAAAAATGCGGATTGAATTGATACAGCCACTTGAAGGAGATACTGTTTATTCCGAATTTATTAAGGAGCACGGTTATGGAATGCACCACATTGGAGTTCTTACCGATAATATGCAGGAATCGCTCGAACAAGCCGAAGAGTGCGGGATTGCAATGACTCAGGACGGAGCCGGATTCGGTCCCGACGACGACGGACACTATGCATATCTCGATACCGAGAATTTGTTGGGAACAACCGTTGAGCTAATTGAAAGACCCAAACGAAGAAATCCCCCGGAAAGAATTTATCCTGAAGAAAGTAAATAACTGTATAATTAATTTTAAGATTATGAAAATAGTAAATAAGAAAATAACGTTTGGCCTCATAGTAGGAACAAGAGGTTTTTTTAATAGCGCGCTGGCTGTTGAAGGTAAAAAAGACCTGATTAAATTAGTTGAAAAGCTTGGCTTTGGCTATGTGATTTTACCGGAAGATGCTACTCCAACAGGAGCCATCGAAACAATTGACGATGCTAAAAAGTGTGCTAAATTGTTCAACGAGCACAGAGACGATATAGATGGTATAATTGTATCGCTACCTAATTTTGGCGATGAGCTTGGGATTGTAAACACGCTAAAATTTGCAAAATTAGATGTTCCGGTATTGGTGCAAGCGTGCGACGACGATAACGACAAAATAAGTATTAAAGAACGCAGAGATGCATTTTGTGGAAAACTATCTGTTTGCAATAACTTTTATCAGTACGGAATTCCTTTTACCGACACAACACTTCATACTTGTAAAATTAACAGTAATGTTTTTGAAAAAGATGTAATCAGGTTTGCAAGTGTTTGCCGTGTAGTTAAAGGATTATCGAATGCAAGAATCGGTGCCATCGGAGCGCGCCCTGCTGCTTTCCAGACAATGCGTGCCAGCGAAAAACTTTTGCAGGCATCAGGCATTACAGTTGTTCCGGTCGATATGTCGGAGATATTAAGTGCTGCCGAAAAAGTTAGCGACGACGACCCAGAGCTGATAAAGAAACTTGGTGAAATACACGAATATGGAAATATTGCAAGTTCAGCACATAAAGAGAGTATTATAAAACAGGCAAAATTTGGTATTGCAAGTGAAAAATGGATTGAAGAGAATGAAATTGATGCTTCTGCTTTTCAATGTTGGACATCTGTTCAAGAAAATTATGGCTGCGCAACCTGCTTAACAATGAGCATGCTGGGCGAAAGCTTAATGCCTTCGGCTTGCGAGGTTGATATTGCCGGTGCCGTTTCGATGTATGCACTTACGCTGGCATCGGAAAACCCGGCTGCAATACTCGACTGGAATAACAATTATGGCGAAGAGCGAAACAAATGCAGTGGTATTCACTGTAGCAACTTCCCAAAAAGTTTTGTAAACGCCAAAATTGAAATTGCCAGTCTCGATGTGCTTGGTGCAAGTTTAGGCGAAGAGAACTGTTTTGGCGCAGTAAAAGGAAAAGTTGCAGCAGGCGATTTTACCTATTTCAGAATTTCAACCGACGATAAAAACGGTAAAATAAAAGCATATCTCGGAGAGGGAAAATTTACCGACGACCCGTATCCAATGGACGGAGGCGTTGCCATTTGCGATGTAAACAACTTACAGGGTTTAATGAAACATTTAACTAAAAACGGTTACGAACACCACGTTGCAATGGTTCGCGATTATGTTGCCGGCATTATTCAGGAGGCAACCGAGAACTATTTGGGTTGGGATGTTTACAAACACAGCTAGTTTTAGAGTATGTTAAAAGGGGTTTTATTCGATATGGATGGCGTGCTTATAAATTCGGAGTCGCTGACTACTGAAGCAGCCATCCGTTTCTTTGCCGAAAAAGGATTTACGGTTACCCATTCCGATTTTTACCCGTTTTACGGAACCGGTGAAAAAGGCTATTTTATGGGGGTTGCTAATAAATATGGAATCCCTTTTAATTTGGAAACGGATAAAATTAAAATCTATAATCTGTTTAAAGAGATGGCACAGGGAAAAGATTTGGCAATTCCCGGTGTTTCCGATTTTATCGGGCTTTGTAAATCGAAAGGTTTGGCAATGGCTGTTGCCACAAGTGCAGGAAGTTACAAAATGAACATCAACCTGGAATTGTTGCAAATGCAATCAGGAGTTTTCGATGCACTGGTAAGCGGCGAAGATATTACCCACAACAAACCCCATCCTGAGATATTTCTGAAAGCTGCGGAAAAACTGGGACTGCACCCCAACGAATGTCTTGTAATTGAAGATGCTCCCAATGGCGTAAAAGCAGCTAAAGCAGCAGGATGTAAATGTCTTGCATTACGTACCACTTTCAACGATGAAGATTTAAAAGAGGCAGATGAAATAGTAAAGGACTTAATACTCAACAAAATACCAACGGAAACTTTCACAAAAAACTAACTATTAAATTATTGAAATGATACTAATACAAAATTACGGAGTTGCAATACTGTTTACGATAGTAGCAATGATTTGCTGGGGGTCGTGGGCAAACACCCAAAAAATTGCTGAAAAATCATGGCGTTTCGAACTCTTCTACTGGGACCTTGTGCTTGGCATATTGCTTATGAGTTTAATCTCTGCATTAACTCTTGGCAGCTTAGGCACACACGGAAGAACATTTATAGAAGACCTTAATCAAGCCGATTTATCGAGTATGATTTATGCCATGCTGGGTGGAATACTATGGAATCTGGGAAATATTTTACTCGTTGCTGCCATTGCAGTTGCCGGTATGGCCATTGCTTTTCCAATTGGAGGTGGTATTGCCTGGATTCTTGGCATTGTAGTCAATTACATCCTCATTTTATTAAGTGGGAAAGTTGCTTCGGAGAAACCCGTTATGCTTTGGGTTGGAGTAGCAATAATAATTTCAGCAATTTTTTTAAGCGGCAAAATTTATAAATTAATTAGCGAGAACAAAAAACAAACATCGGGAAAAGGAATCTGGCTCTCGATTATTGCCGGTTTGTTTATTGCATTTTTCTATGGATTTGTTGTAAAATCGCTCGATCCGCAATTTGTTTCCGGGGGAACCGGAAAATTAACTCCATATACAGGCATCTTCTTTTTCGCAATAGGTGTATTAATAAGTACTCTGGTTGTTAATCCAATTATTATGCGCAACCCAATTGTAGGTAAACCCGTTTCTATGAAACTCTATTGGAATGGTTCTTTTCGTGAGCATTTATCCGGTATTTTAGGTGGAATGATTTGGATGCTTGGAATGGTTGTTAGTTTTATGGCAGTGGGAGCAGCAAATCCTGCAATTTCGTATGCACTAAGTAATGCAGCTCCTGTAGTCGCAATATTATGGGGAATATTTGTCTGGAAAGAATTTGCCAACGCTCCCAAAGGAACAAACAGATTATTAATTATTGTATTTAGCAGTTACATAATCGGATTGATTTTAATCACATTTTCAAATATCTAAGCTTTTTTTCGACATGGAACAACATCATTTAACCGAGAATAAACTAAAACTTTATTTTGCTGCAAGTTTTTTTGCACTAATATTTTTTAGCACATCGGTAAACTGTCAAAACAACCTTCAAAAAGACACCACGGCCTCTCCTGTTCAAATTACTAGAAACAAAATAGATACAGAGATAGAGAATATTCTCTCTCAACTAACTTTAGAGCAGAAAGTTGCTCTCTGCCACGCGCAGTCTAAATTTAGCACCAAAGGAGTTGAACAACTTGGCATTCCTGAGATTTGGATGTCGGACGGACCACATGGAGTGAGGGCAGAAATTAAGTGGAACAGTTGGGACTACGTCGGTTGGACAGATGACTCTGTCACAGCTTTTCCGGCACTAACTTGTCTGGCAGCAACATTTAATCCTGAACTTGCCGGAGAATATGGATTTAGTGTTGGGGAAGAAGCCCGCTATCGAAAAAAAGACATACTGCTTGGTCCCGGAGTAAATATTTACCGCACACCCATGAACGGGCGTAATTTTGAGTACATGGGTGAGGATCCGTTTTTAGCTTCAAAACTGGTTGTTCCGTTTATTAAAGGAATTCAAAAAAACGGGGTGGCTGCCTGTGTAAAACATTTTGCCCTAAACAATCAGGAAAAATGGAGAAACCATATTAATGTTGAGTTAAGCGAACGTGCATTGCGCGAAATTTATCTCCCCGCATTTAAAGCAGCTGTTGTTGAAGGACATGCGTGGTCTATTATGGGAGCATACAACAAAATAAGAGGCAATTATAGCTGCCAAAATGATTATCTGCTAAATAAAATACTAAAAGGAGATTGGAATTTCGATGGAGTGGTAGTTAGCGACTGGGGAGCTGTCCACTCAACAAATGCAGCAGCAGCCGGCCTTGACATAGAAATGGGCACCAAGAATTATTACGACAATTACTATCTCGCTAACCCTTTCCTTGCGGCAATAAAAAAAGGTGAAATTGATGAAAAAGTATTAGATGAAAAAGTCAAAAGAATATTGCGATTGATGTTACGTACAACAATGAGCCCTCATCGTACTTTGGGCAGGAAAAACAACCCTGAGCACCATAACGTGGCACGAAAAGTAGCCACAGACGGGATTGTTTTACTAAAAAATAGAGACAATTTTTTTCCCATAAAAGACGATAAAAACTTAACAATAGCTGTAATTGGGGAAAACGCAACAAAACCTATGACCGTTGGAGGAGGCTCTTCAGAGCTAAAAGCTCAGTTCGAGATTTCGCCATTACAGGGATTAAAAGAACGGTATAAAAATGCAACTATTCTTTATTCAATGGGATATTCATCAGGAAAAGGAGCATGGGACAGAGCGTTACCGCCGAAACTTAACCAGGACTCTCTTTCAACAGAGGCAGTTAATCTTGCAGGAAAAGCAGATATGGTACTTTTTATAGGAGGCCTCAACAAAAACCATTTTCAGGATTCAGAGGGTGGAGATAGAATTCAATATGGATTGCCGTTCGGTCAGGCGGAGCTTCTTAACAGATTATCAAAAGTCAATAAAAATATTGGTCTGGTACTCATATCGGGGAATGCTGTTGAGATGCCCTGGATAGATAAAGTAAAAGGCATAATGCAGACATGGTATCTTGGAAGTATGGCTGGGGCTGCAATAGCTGATGTGGTTAGTGGTGATGTAAATCCATCGGGTAAACTACCTTTTTCTTTCCCTGTAAAACTGGAGGATAATGCGGCAATTTCATTTGGCAGCTCTTCATATCCGGGCGACAGCATTAATGTGTACTACAAAGAGGATATTCTTGTTGGTTACCGCTGGTTCGACACAAAAAAGATCAAACCTCTTTTTGCCTTTGGTCACGGGTTGTCTTATACAACATTTGAGGTGTCGAATGCAAAGACTGATAAAAGAAATTACTCGAGAAATGACCAAATAAAAATAACTTGTGATGTAAAAAATAAAGAAAATATTGAGGGTGCCGAAGTGATTCAGGTTTATATAGGGAAACAGGATTCTAAAGTTAACCGACCTATAAAAGAGTTAAAAGGTTTTAAAAAAGTTAAATTTGAAAATGCGGAGGAGAAACAAGTAACAATTACTGTTGATGTTGCACAACTTGCATACTTCGACGAAACAATCTCTAACTGGCACCTGGAAGAGGGAAAATATACTGTATTTATTGGTACAGCTTCTGACAAGATAATCAAAAAAATAGATATAAATATTAAATAGTAAATTTACAGATATTTACAAAATCATAGGGGCTGAACCCCTGTTCATTTTCAATTTTATTGAAAGGTTATGAAACAAAAAAAAACTTTTATTCTAAGGAGTAAACGTATATTCTCTTTCTCAGGCAGAAAGACACGCTCACTTTTATTCAGTAACCTATTGATAAAATCATTACTCTTATCTTCTTTCATCGTTTTTTCAAGTAATTATGTTTTTGCACAAGAGCAGGGAAACAATATTTATATAAACTTAACGAATAACAAATACCTAAGTATTCAGCCGTGTAACAATCAAATATTCAGGGTACGGATTTCTGATAATAAGGATTTCCCGGAATCACTTATGGAACGTTATGATATAGTAAAAACCAACTGGGGGAAAATAAAGTTTAGTACTAAAACAACGAAAGAGAAGAAGATAATTACAACAGATGGATACCAAGTTATTATCGATAAAAAGACAGGTGAGTTAACAATAAAAAACTCTCTGGGGAAGACAGTAATTCGTAAAATATATTTTTTAGATGAGGATAATTCGATTGTTTCCGATTTGAAAACGTCGTTAAACAATAAATTTGAAAAGACAAAAACCGGGAAGGGAATTATTGGAGACACCAACTATTCAAAAGCTAAGAAGAATGATAAAAATATAGAACAGAGCACCGGGAATAGTATTATCTCTGTATCGCTGGAAAAAGGGGAACGGTTTTACGGAGGCGGCTCAACGAGCCGCGACAATATTCAGCATCGTGGTGAAGTACTCAGAATGTGGGCGACATACCAAATTGCTGAAGTGCCTGTACCGTTTTTGATGAGTTCCAACGGATGGGGATTATTCAACAATACAACGTCGCTTAACTTTTTTGACATCGGTCGTTTCGATAAGGATAAATTGTTTGTATTTAACACAACCAAAGACATCGATTTTTATATTATGCTTGGTGAATCGATGAAGGATGTTCTTGCCCGGTACACAACAATAACAAGAAAACCATATATTTTACCAAAATGGATGTATGGCTTGGCATTTGGCGGCAACACCATCGAAAATCAAATAGATATGATGAATGATGCCGTCCGTTTCAGAGATGAAGAAATTCCCTGCGATATTTTTTGGATAGAACCGCAATGGATGGCAAAATATTATGATTTTTCCACGTCAAAAACGTGGGATCAATCGAAATTCCCCGGCGAGCCCTATTGGGAAGTTGAAATGGATAACAAAAAAAGAGAACATCCGCATTTGTTTATCCACAAATTACATCAATTAGGATATAAATTGGGATTGTGGCTCTGTATCGACCACGATTTCAGTATTGCCGAAGAAGATGAACTTGCAAAAAAAGAGGGCAAAGAAACATCGGGCCGGGAACATTGGTTTAATCACCTCACTAAGTTTATCGACGAAGGTGTTGATGGGTTTAAATTAGACCCGGGACGAACACTTGATGAACATCCAGACAGAAAATATTATAACGGTTATTCCGACAATGTGATGCATAATTTGAATCAGATTCTCATTCAAAAACAGATGGAAAAAACGTTCCGCGGACACAAAGGAATACGTTCTTTTCATCATTACTGTGGTGGTTACGCAGGCGCACAGCATTGGGGAGCATTAACAAGTGGAGATAATGGTGGCGGGAAGATTGCATTGTTCGACCAGCTTAATCTGGGATTAAGTGGTTTTATAAATACATCAGCTGATGTTCTTGAGGTTTCTGCCGATAAAACTTTGCAAGCAATGCACATGGGGTTTTTTCTGCCCTGGGTACAGGTTAACAGTTGGTATGGTTTATTGCATCCATGGTATTTTCCTCCTGTTGAAAAAAATGCTTTCAGGTTTTATTCGCAATTGCGCCATGATTTAATTCCCTACATCTACTCAGCAGCAATTAACGGCAACCTCACAGGAGAGCCAATAGTAAGAGCTATGGCTTTAGAGTTTCCCGATGACAGGAATTGTGATAATTTGATTTATCAATATATGTTTGGTGAAAACCTACTAATTGGCATTGGAAGTGATTCAATCTATCTTCCTAAAGGGAATTGGATTAATTTCTGGTCAGGGAACAAAACAGGCGGTGGAAGAACTATTCAATCTACTTTTCCGAAAGACAAGGGTGGACAGTTATTTATCAAATCGGGGGCTATTATTCCATATCAGAAATCAAAGCAATACATTACATTAGACTTTCCGGATACATTAATTGTCAGGATTTACCCTGAGAACAAATCCTCATACACACTATTTGAAGATGACGGAATTAGTTATAATTATGAGCAGGGAGATATTGCAAAGACACTATTTAATTGTGTGAATAGTGACGATGAAATATCGTTTACCGTTACTGTTGAACCGGCGGGTTATATAGAGCAATTAAAAAACAGGAATTATCAGTTTGAGTTTTTTTGTGAACAGCCCCAAAAGATTCTATTTAATGGGAGCTTAGTTGATTCGAATGACTGGAACTATGAT